>JAFWGD010000273.1 GCA_017515355.1 Coriobacteriales bacterium | reverse complement strand
GAGGAATGCCACGCACAGCAGTGCGCTTGCGAGAATTGCCAGTAGCTTCTTCATAGTCTTTCCGATCTTCCCGAGGTTGTTCTTGCTGGCGCTCGCAATGCGCTAGATGAAGGTGACGATGTCATCGAGCGATTTGCTTGCCGAGTGCTTCGGGCTGGGCTGGGCGCTGGCCGAGGGGTAGCCCACCGCGAACAGCGCCACGTCGACGTAGCCCTCGAGCTCGGGGAAGAGCTCGTGGAGCTTGGCGGCATCGTAGGCGCCGATCCAGGTGCTGCCGAGGCCGAGGTCGGAGGCCTCGAGGATGATGTGCGTGCCCGCGATGGAGGCGTCGATCTCTCCGAAGTTCTTGCCGTCGCCGCGCAGGAAGGCCTCGTCGGCGCTGTAGGCGATTATGAAGGCGAGGGGAGCGCCGTAGGAGCATGGCGTAACCTGGCGGACCTTCTCCATCGCCTCGTCGCTTTGCGCGACCCAAACGTGGAACGGCTGGAAGTTCTTAGCGGTGGGAGCCAGGGCGATCGCTTGAAGTATCGCGTCGATCTTCTCCTGTTCGACGGGCTTTGCAGGGTCGTAATCTCGGCAGGTCCAGCGTGCCTTTGCCATATCCAGGAAACTCATGGCTCTCCTTTCGTCGCGCGTTTGCGTTACGTGAGATTATACCTGCCCAGCCGCGGTGCGGGTGTGTCAAAGTGCATGCTGTGTCAGCAGCGCCCCAAGAATAGCGACTCTCACCGCAAACGGGTGCTGCCAGCTCGGCAAATGCGCTATCATAACCACTGTCGCGCCCGTGGCTCAATGGATAGAGCAACGGACTTCTAATCCGTAGGTTGCAGGTTCGAGTCCTGCCGGGCGCGCCAGAGAATTTTCGCAGGTAGGTGGCCGGGCCGTCTGCCTGTTTTTTGGATGTCGCACGTTAGGAGCGCAGCAGATGATCAACGAGAAGATGTATGCATTGGGAGCCGCGCCATCGGCTATCAGGCAGCTATTTGCCTACGGACTCGGCAGGAAGGCCGAGATCGGCGCGGACAAGGTCTTCGACTTCAGCCTCGGCAATCCCTCGGTGCCCGCGCCGCCTCAGATCGCCGAAGCGATTCGCGAGCTTTCTGAGCTTCCTGCGGACAAGTTGCACGGCTACACCCCCTCGCAGGGCTCTGCGAGCACCAGGGCGATTATCGCCGACGACCTCAACGAGCGCTTCGGCGGCGGCTATTCGGCTGACGACCTCTACCTCACCATGGGCGCTGCGGCATCGCTGGACATCTGCATCAACGCGCTCACCGTGCCAGGCGACGAGATCATCGTCATCGCGCCGTACTTCCCGGAGTACAGGATGTGGATCGAGGCCGCAGGAGTGCGCTGCGTGCAGGTCAACGCGCGCGAGAGCGACTTCCAGATCGATGCGCCGGCGGTTGCCGCGGCCATCACCGAGCGCACCCGCGCCGTTATCGTCAACTCGCCGAACAACCCGGTGGGCACCGTATTCTCGCGCGAGAACCTCGCCGAGTTGGCCGAGGTGCTGAGCGCCGCGAGCGAGGCCAATGGCGAGCCGATCTACATCATCTCCGACGAGCCCTACCGCGAGCTCAACTACACGGGCGAGCCCACGCCGTGGGTGCCGTCGATCTACCCCAACACGCTGGTCTGCTACTCATGGTCGAAGTCGCTTTCGCTTCCGGGCGAGCGCATCGGCTACGTTCTCGTGGGGCCGGATGTCACCGACTCGCGACGCGTTTACCTCGCGGTTTGCGGTGCCGGCCGCGCGCTGGGCTACATTTGCGCGCCCACGCTCTTCCAGGCTGTGATCGAGCGCTGCATCAAGGCTCCGGTGGATGTCGAGGCGTACGTGGTCAACCGCAAGACGCTCACGGAGGGCCTTGCAGAGCTCGGCTACGAGTTCATCGAGCCGCAGGGCGCGTTCTACCTGTGGGTAAAGGCGCTCGAGCCCGACGCGCAGGCGTTTGCAGACCGCGCAAAGGCGCATGAGCTGCTGCTGGTTCCCTCCGACAGCTTCGGCGTTGGAGGCTGGGTGCGCATCGGTTACTGCGTTGCCCACGATGTCATCGTCAACTCGATCCCCGCGTTCAAGGCGCTCATGGAGGAGTACCGCTAGGGGAGCGTTGGCAGATTGAGTCAAACCTAAACGGGCTGCACCATTTGCGATGCAGCCCGTTCTCGTTGATGTGAAAGCCGCGCTTAGAGCACTAGCTTGCCGTCGGAATCGAAGGTGTACTCGGTTCCTCCGATATCGATTGTCTGATTGTCGACCCTGTAGCCATTGATGATGTAGCTGCTGCCCTCGGCTCCCGGCTCGCCGATCCACTTGGTTTCAACGGGCATGTACCCGACCGCATCGAGCCAGCACCAGCCCTTGGAGTCCTTGGCCCATCCTTCGGTGACCATCTTGCCGTCGGCGCCCACGTAGCACCAGCCCTTGGAATCCTTGAACCACTTGCTGGTGTCCATGTATCCGCTGGTGATGTGGTACCAGACGCCGTCGACCTTGACCCATTTGGTTGTCACCGGCATGTAGCCGTCGGAGGCGATGTAGCACATCCCCTTGGAGTCCTTGGCGAACCCGTTGGTCAGCATCTTGCCGTCGGCCTGCAGCCAGCACCAGCCCTTGGAGTCCTTCATCCACTTGCTCTTGTCCATGTAGCCGCTGGTGATGTGGTACCAGTCCCCGTCGTACTTTATCCACTTGGTGGCGACGACCATGTAACCGTCGGAGCCGAGCCAGCACTGGCCCTTGCTGTCTGGGACGAAGGCGTTGGTGACCATGTATCCGCTGGCATCGAGGTAGCACCAGCCCTTGGAGTCCTTCTTCCAGGTGCTCTTGACCATGGTGCCGTCTGCGCCGAGGTAGCACCAGCGCGTACCGTCCTTCATCCACTTGTTCGCATCGCGGTAGCCGTTGGTTATGTGGTACCAGACCCCGTCGACCTTGATCCACTTGGTGGCCACGACCATGTAGCCGCTGTCGCCGATCCAGCACCAGCCATTGGAGTCCTTGGCCCATCCGTTGGTGACCATGCGGCCGTCCTCGCCAAGATAGCACCAGCCCTTCGAATCCTTCTTCCAGGTGCTGGTCACCATGTCGCCGTCCTCGTCGAAGTAGTACCAGTAGCCGTCGATCTTGTTCCAGCCTGGCTTGGGCGCGGTCACCTTGACGGTGGTCAGGCTCATGATCTGCTTGCACTCGCAGCTCTCGGTGCCGTAGGCGGCGATCATGTAGTTGCCGGGCTCGTCGAAGCTGAGAGACACCAGGCCGTTCTCGTCGGTGATTGTGTCGTCTAGCTCGTAGAGCGTGCCATTCTCGAGGTCTACGATGGCTACCTGAGCATCGCTAACCGCCTCTGCCGAGCTGGAGGCCATCATCTCGTCGGCATCCTTGAACAGGTACCCGCTCATAGCTGGGCAGCCCATGAGCGCGAGCTCCAGAGTGCCGCCGGAGATCGTCGAGAACTCGCGGCTGGGATTGCCGCTCTTGTCCACGAACCAGTTGTAGGTGTCGAGGTAATCCTCGTCCTCGTAGAAGAAGAACTCGAGGAGGTCGCCGTCGGAAACGGGCTGCGTGTCCATCGTCGTGCCGTTGTAGCCGCCCCATTGGGATTCTGTGCCATCGTTTGCCATCGCGTGGTTCAGGAAGAATCCGCCAGAGTAGTCGTCGGAGTCCCAGCCGAAGAACGTGGTCATGAAACCGTTGTTCATCGCGAGGTAATCGGCAGCTGTCTCGGGCGTGAAGTCGCTTCCGAAGGTCAGCACATGCGCGGCGACCAGCACATCGAGCGCAGAGACGTCATCGCCGTAGAACACGCCGTCCGCAAATCCGTAGCTCTCCGCCAAGTCGGAGCTGACGTCGACTTCGAGCTGCGGGGCGAAGAAGAATCCGCTATCCATCTGCGCAGTGAAGTCCACCGTGGCGGTGACCGGCTCGATTGCCTCGACCTCGAAGCTCAAGGCGACGCTCTTTGCGGAAAGGCCCGTCGGTGCGATGCTGAGCGTTTCGCTGTAGGTGCCGGGCTCAAGGTCGGTCTTGGGCGCCACAGTGAAGGTCCTGCTCTCGCCAGCCGGGATGGTCAGGCTTGCTGCACCGCTCACCGTGAACGCCTGCAGCGAGCTGCCGGTATTGCTCGGGAGGGTGATTTCGGACTCCTCGTAGTTGGTGACCGTGATGGTCATCGGATCCTGCTCGCCGTAGCCCTCCCGCTCGCTGCCGAAATCGCAGCTGGCGGGGGAGACGCCGATGCCGCCAGGGCTGCCGACCTTGACGCGAAGCGTGACGTCCATGCGTCCATTTGCCACTCCATCGGCGGTGTAGTGGTAGGTGAGGGTGTCCTCGTAGATGCCAGGCGCCAAACCCGCCTTGGGGGCGATTCGCAGGCCAACACCAGTGTTTGCCTGCAAGGTTGTCGGGAAGCTGTCCATGCTCTCCCAATAGACGTCAAAGTGCGCAGGCTCGCTGCGCCCGGTGAATGTGACGGACCCACCCTCGGCGTACACCGTGCACATCTTGTAGTAGCTATCCCGCGGATTGGCGTAATCGGAATCGAGGGTGCCGAAGTCCACGGTGGTGTCGTACATCGTGTTGCCCGAAGCGGATTTATAGCTGAAGTTCGCGTAGGGAACGCTGTCATCGAAGAAGATCAGCGTGATGGGAATCTCCAGCGTAGCGGCATTCTCCGAGGTGATGATCAGGGTGTCCTCGTATTCGCCGACCTCGGCATCCGGAACTCGCGGATATACCGTGTAGTTATAGGTCTGGCCCGGGTCCATGTCGTAGATGGTCGTGGTGTTCCATGAGTTCGGGCTCAGCGAGAAGTACCCGTTCTTGGACTCCCACTTCAGGTCGGTGACGGTGATGCTCGACGGGTTGCTGATGCTGAAGGAAGGCCCATAGCCGCTGTCGCTTCTGCTCACTGGCCAGCGGTAGCGGATGGACGCTGGGTCGCTGGCAATCTGCGCAGACTTGACGTTGACGCAGACGATGGGCGTGGTGTCGAAGGAGCGGTTCAGGCCAAGGGAAATCGCCACGTCATTCGGGGCGCTGGCCGTGCAGTAGTAGTAGTGGCGACCTGCGGACAATCCGCTGAGCTCCAAGGCGGCATCGGTGCCCACGGGGTCGAAGCTCACCAGCGCGCCACTCGCGTCGCACTCATACCACGCGTAGGTGATGGGTCCGGTGATGTCCGTGACCACTCCGCCCCGAACCTGCTTGATCCCCGCCTCCGAGGTGAAGGTGAAGTTGCCATCGAGGCACTCGCCGCTCTCGGGATACGTGGTGAACATGACGCCCTTCCACGTGGCGGGCAGCGCCCAGCCGGAGTCGGCGATGGCCTCCGCGCCGATGCCCTCCTCGGCAACGGACGCCTCCATCCACTCGCCGTCGTAGATGTTCTCAGCGGCAGGTGCGCTGGAATCCAGACCGTTGGTTCCGGCCTTGATGGTCAGGAAACCCAGCTCGCTGGTCTTGGATTCTGCGAGCTCCTGGGTGGGGAAGTAGTGCAGGGTGTAGTAGAAGGTGGGGTTGCTGGAGAAGGTGATTGCGTCGGGCAGGGGCTTCTTGTCGCGGAAGACCACTGTGCTCAGATTGTTGCACTCGCCGAAGATGAAGATCGAAGGATCAAGTGGGTAGGTTTCGTCCCAGTACGGATTCGTCTCGTACTCGGGTGCGAATTCGGTGGTAGAGCAGTCGTTCTCGAAGATCACCGTCTCCAGGTTGCTGCACAGGCGGAAGGCCATCCCGTTCACGTTCTCAACGCTGGCTGGGATGGTGATCTTTTTCAGGCTGACGCAGTAGTAGAACATGCCCTTGGAGATAATGTCCGTTCCAGCAGGGAGCTCGATCTCCTCCAGGTTGTAGCACTGCGCGAACTGGCCGCCGCCAGAGTTGAAGTCCTCTCCGATGTAGAGCACTCCGTTATCGGGAATGTCGATTGTCCTGATGCAGGGGCAGCCCGCGAAGCAACGGTAGCTCAGCGAGCTGAGGGAGGACGGCAGGTTCACGTCCTTCAAGACCGCGCAGTTGGAGAAGGTCATGGCTCCAATGCCGAGGACTGCGTCGGGAATCGTGATGCTTCCCAAGGCTGAGCACCCATTGAACATGAGGCCGCCCAGCTCGGTGACGGAGAACCCCGTGCCGAACTCGACGGATGAGAGAGCGGTGCAGCTGGAGAATGCTCCGCCGCTGGCGCTACTGCTGCTGGTTCCATACAGGGCATCGATCGATCCCTGGATCGCGACCTCAGCCAGAGCCGTGCAGCCAGAGAAGCCCGCACCCAGCTCGATGAGTCCATCGGGGAGGTCGATCGAAAGCAGCCCGGTGCAATTGCCGAATGCGAAGCTTTCGATCTGCGTGATGCCATTTGGCAGATCGATTTCGGCCAAGGCGCCGCATCCGTTGAAAGCGTTGCCGTAGATGGAGTCGATGCTACTGTCGAGGTTGACCTCCCTGAGGGCGGTGCAATTGGAGAACATGCCCTGTTGAACGGCGACTTCGCCACCGCTGTACTCTATGCCAGACACTTCCACTTCGGTCAGCTGCTCGCAATTGGAAAATGCGTTGGCGTCTATGTAGGTGGTGCTGCTCGGAATATCGATGCTGGTGAGACCCGAGTCGTCGAAGGCGTTCTCGCCGATGTGCACATTCCTGGGAAGATCGATCGAAGCCAGGGAGTCGCAGTACCTGAAGGCCTCATCGCCAATCTTGAAATTGCTTCCGTTGGTTGGGAACGATACCTGCGAGAGGTTGCTGCATCCGCGGAAAGCACCCGTCGAAACGCAAGGATAGAAGGACGACATATCCCAAGGATCGAAATCGACTGAGCGGATGATTCCGGAGAGGTCGACCGATTGGAGGAGAATGCAGCCCATGAAGGCGTAGTTGCCCATTGCCTCCACATTGCGCATGAATGGAACGCTCTTCAGGGCTTTGCAGTTGGCGAAAGCCTGGTACTGCACATCGGTCACGCCAGATCCGCCGGTTACAGACTCCAGCGAGGAGCAGTTGTAGAAGCTGTACTGGTCAAGGTTGGTTACAGAGGAGGGGAGCTCGACTGACCTAAGGGAGTAGCAGTAGGCGAAAGCATACTGCGGGACCTCGGTGACCCCGCTCTCGAACTTGATGTCGGTGATGGCCTGCTTGGCGTAGTCGTTAGAAGCGTTGCTGTCGGTCGCGTATGTGCGCCCTCCGGAAACCGCCTGGCAGGAAGCATTGCACTCGACCAAGGTTCCATCCGCCTTCAGCAGAGCGTAGACCCGGGTGTTGGAGGGCTTTGAGGACATCGGGAGGATGTAATCGGCCATCTGCGCCCACTTCTCGTCTGCCTTGTAGGCATCGACCAGGTTGTCGGGGACGTAGATATGCGAGATGCCCTCGGTGAATCCGTAGGAGTAGTCTGTGTACCAGATGCTCGTGAGGCTCTTGACGCTGTCGCCTTCGAAAACCAAGGTAACAAGGCCATTGCAGCCGTAGAAAGCCTCATACCCGATGCTTTCAACCGAAGCCGGGATGGTCAGAGAATTCACTGCGGAGCATCCGGAGAAAGCGCCACGCCCGATGCTGGTGACGCTGTTGGGAATCGAGATCTCTACCAGCGAACTGCAGTTCTGGAAGCAACCGCCAGGAATCATCTCGATCTGGTTGCCGATGGTTACGGAACGTAAAGCCGAGCAGCCTGAGAACTGAGAGCCGTAGTCATAGGATTCCTCCAGCTCGGACACATGGCCAAGGTCTAGCGACTCCAGGGCCGTGCAGTTCTGGAAGGCATAGTCCTCCAGCATGCAGTATCCCGTAGTGGGGAAGTTGACCTCTGTCAGATTCGAGCAGCTGCCGAAAGCGCCCGATTGGATCTTGACAACGCTGTTGGGGATGGTGATGGAGGTCAGTGCGGTGGCGCTGAACGCATCTTCGGGGATGACGGCAACGCCCTCGGGGATGGTGAATGATTTCAGCCCGAAGCAGCGGGAGAAGCAGGACTTTCCAAGAGAGGTGAGCCCGGAGGCGTTCGCAACCGTGGTCAGGTGGTAGTCCTGGAAGAACATGTACTCGGACAGAGCGGTGAGATTGCTCGAAAGGGTGATGCGCTCAAGGGCCGGGTTGTCCGCAAAGGCCCAATTGCCAACGCTGGTAACGCTGTTCGACATGGAGATGAAGCACGCGCCGCTACAGCGGTAGAACGCATGATCGCCGATGGTCTGGACCCTCGAGGGGATCACGATGTTGTGGAATGCCGTGCATCCCCAGTAGGCACCATTGCCAATGGAGGTGACGTTGGCAGCGCCGGTGATCTCGCGTAGGCCGGAGCAGTTGGCGAAGCAGTAGTCGGGGATCTCGGTGATAGAGCTGGGGATGACGTAGGTGAGGCCGTTGCATCTGCAGAAGGCTCCCGCGCCGATGGTTTGCACGGTGTTGGGGATGGTCACAGATGTGATGCCCGTTGCACGCAAGAAGGCGCCGGAGGAGATTTCGGTGATCTGATAGGTGGTGCCCTCGTGGGTGATGAAGCTGGGGATGATCAGCTCGCCGCGCGCGTCGGCTACATAGCTGGTGATCAAGGAATCATCGGGGGTGCTGGCAATCGACACCATGGGCAGAGCGGGTTTGGCGTCGTCAACCGAGTAGTAGTAATCGGCGGCGCTGGCTACAAAGCCGCCCTCGCCGATGGCCACGGTGCCGTCGGCCTTGATCATGAAGGTGCAATCGACCTGCTCGTCGCCTATCGGGATCTTCTCCGTGAATGTGTCGCCCTCTGCCGCGTAGCCCTGCTGGGGGAGCAGGGCAAGGGCGAGTGTTGCCAGCAGCAGGGCACACAGGAAGGCGATCAGGCGAGTGAATACGGTGGAGCGTCGGCTGAGGGCGGAGACTGACATGGCAACCCCTTTTTGCGTAGTGACCAGCGCGAAAAGCTAGGCGCAGGCTTTGGTGCCTGCGCTTTTGCTATACAGTTATGCATTATATGTTGTTCAGGCGCGCGATGTATAGGGTTGCCAGCACATCAAAATGCGCGGAAATGGGGCATTTTTGGCTCACTTTTGAGCTGTGGCGGTGAGCTGCGGATCAGTAGTCTTCGTCGCCCTCGCCTTCGTCGTAGTCGTCATAGTCATCATCATCGTCATCGTCGCCGCCGTAGAGCAGGTCGTGGATCTCCTTTTCGCGGTCCTGACGCCTCTTCTCCGCGGCTTGCCAGCGCCTTTCGTCGGCGTCAGTCCAAAGCGAGAGCCTCTTGCCCCTGCGGCTTCCCGAACCATAGTCGTAGTAGCTATCCGGCGGACCGACCTCCTGGCCATCGTCCCAAGACGCATAGTTCAGTCCGTAGCTGTCATAATCGTCTGGCATCTGCGCCACATCCTTCCACGCTTTGGTGTCTATTGCTGATTATATCGCCTGCGCGGTCGCTCCCGATGCAAGAGCGCTCCATTGAGGATTGTCGCATGGGAAGGTGCCAGAGCCTGCCCCACGAAAGGGACAGAGCGGGTGGTTTGCGGCAGTGGGTGGGTGCTAGAAATTCGCACCCTCCAGCTCCTCGTG
>JAFWGD010000272.1 GCA_017515355.1 Coriobacteriales bacterium | reverse complement strand
CCGCAGCTGCCCCCGCAGCTCCTGCGGCCTCTGCTCCGGCACCGCGCGTTCCCCCGAAGCGCGTTCCCCCGAAGCGTCCTGGCGCATAGGCCATAGGCTTTGTATGCCGATGAATAATGCCCCCTCGTGGGGCATTATTTGCTTTGGGCGTATAATCGGTTTGCCAGCAGGGTTTCATTGCGTGCGAAAGGCGAAGGGCTTTGTGCTATCCATGCTCTAAGTGCAACAAATGCGGGCGCTTTGTCGCCCCGGGAACATGCCATGTTTGCGGGCATGTCAACGACCTGCATGCCACGCATTGCGAGAAATGCGGCAATCCCTTCCCGCCTCCTCCTGGCCCGCCGCCATCGGCCGAGTCTCACGAGGATCTCGTTGCCGAGTAGTTCAAATCCGTTCGCGGCGCTGCTTCGTGCGGCGCCGTTCTCGTCATGTGCCGAAGCGCTTCCAGTGCCTGCAGCAACCGCTCACAAACCGTATAGGCGAATATAACCTCAAAAACCACCCGTATTTCTGCATATCCATTCGCAGGAAGCGTATACTATCCAGCTAACAGAATATGGATTGCGTTGACGAGGAAGAGTAGGAGCCAATCCTTCTCCAGAGAGCCGGGCAGATGGTGGAAACTCGGTGTTGGAAGCTCGCGAAAATCACCTTCGAGCAATTCAGCTGAAAAGCATCTCCGCACGTTAGGGACGATCTTCCTATGCGGGGATGGGCAGTAAGCTGGATCGGTGGCTACCGTTATCAGCCGCAGCGGCGTTCATCCGAGCGGGCGTGCCATGCGCGCAGATTCCGCACAAGCAAGCGCCGCGACATCGCGCATTGCGCGTGTCATGCGACTTTCCAACCTGATTCAGCTTGCAAGCGAGACAGGAAGGAAAGGCCATGAAGGAATCGGACGAGCTCAAGAACTCGTCAACTCCTCGCAAGGAAGCGAGCGAGAAGATCACCGGCGCTCAAGCCATCATCGCCTCGCTGGAGGCAGAAGGCGTCAAGCTGGTCTTCGGATATCCCGGAGGCCAAGCGCTCGAAATCTACGACGCCATCCTCGATTCTAAGAAGATAGAGCACATCCTCGTGCGCCATGAGCAGGCGGCCGTTCATGCTGCCGACGGCTATGCGCGCGCAACAGGAGACGTCGGCGTCGTCCTCGTGACGAGCGGACCGGGCGCCACCAATACGATCACGGGCATCACCAACGCATTCCTCGACTCGATTCCGCTCGTCGTCATCGCCGGGCAGGTGCCCACCACCGCAATTGGCACCGATGCCTTCCAAGAGGCAGACTTCGCGGGCATCACGCTGCCGATCACCAAGCATGGATACCTTGTGACCAAGGCATCCGACCTGCCTAAGGCCTTCCGCGAGGCGTTCCATATCGCACGGACTGGACGTCCTGGCCCCGTCGTCATCTGCGTTCCGAGCGACGTGGCGTGCGAGAAGCTGAGCTTCGAGTATCCCAAGCGTGCCAACATCGCTTCCTATAAGCCGACCTACAAGGGCAATAGCAGGCAGGTCAAGCAGGCTGCTGCGCTCATCGCCTGTGCCAGCAAGCCGGTAATCATCGCTGGCGGTGGAGTGGTGTCGAGCGGAGCCTGCGAGGAGCTCAAGAACCTAGCCGAGATTCTGCAGATACCCGTTGCCTGCACGCTGATGGCGCGCGGAGCCTTCCCGGCGCGTCATCATCTGCATCTCGGGCAACTCGGCATGCACGGAATGCCTTGGGCGAACATGGCGGTGATGGAGAGCGATCTCATCATCGCGGTTGGCACGCGCTTCTCCGACCGCATCACTGGAGACATCGAGCGCTTTGCGCCGGCCGCCAAGGTCATCCACATCGACATCGACCCTGCCGAGATCGGCAAGAACATTCCAGTGGACATCCCGATCGTAGGCGATGCGGGCAACGTCCTCGGTGCGATCTTCCACGAGCTGCAGAAGAGCGAGCCCGAGCCGCTGACCATGGGTTGGCTCGAGCGCATCGACGAATGGAGACGCACCCTCGAGATCGAGGAGCCGCTCAAAGACAGCCTCATCATCCATTCGAAGGATATCTTCGACGCGATCAACGAGCTCACCGCGGAGAAGGACACGATCATCGTCACCGAAGTCGGGCAGCACCAGATGTGGGCTGCGCGCTTCCTCGAGGAGCGTGGGCCTCGGACCTTCGTCACCTCGGGTGGGCTCGGTGCCATGGGATTCGGCTTCCCGGCGGCGATGGGAATCGCGTTCGCAAAGCCCGAGTCGACCGTGATCTGCATCGCCGGTGACGGATCGATCCAGATGAACATCCAGGAGATGGCGACGATTG
>JAFWGD010000271.1 GCA_017515355.1 Coriobacteriales bacterium | reverse complement strand
GTGCGAATGTGAACCACATCACTCACGTATCCACCCAGCTGCCCTACGCCCTGACCGTGGCGGGCATATCATTCGTGACCTTCATCATCGCTGGATTCGTCCAAAGTGCGGTCATCTCGCTGATTGTCGGCGCAGTCCTTACGATTGGCACGCTGTTCGTGTTGCGAAACACCGTTGGCAAGAAGAGCCGCCTTGCCTATGCCGAGGCAGCAGCCTCGTTCGCTTCTGAGACTGGCGCAGGCGAGATTCCCGTCTCTCCGACTCGTGGCGAGATCGCCGTCGAGATGGCTGAGAAGAAGGATGCCATGGCCGTCGAATCCGCAACCATGGGCGATGGAAGCATCGAGTCCAAGGATTCGGTAGAGTAGTTTCGCTGCTGGATGGAAACTCGATAAAGAATGGCCCCGGAGATGTCCGGGGCCATTTCATTTGGCTATGACACGTGCCCTTCTTGGCGTTTCTTGCCAGGTAGCTGACTGGTCACAACCGCTATGAGAACCAGTGCGCAACCGAGATACTCGCGCCCTGTGAGAACCTCCCCGAGCAAAACCGCACCGCCAAGCACTCCGAATACCGACTCGAGTGAAAGTAGGATGGCGAGAAGAGTCGGGTTGGCGTTTCGCTGCGCGATTATCTGCAGCGTATAGGCCACGCCCGAGGACATGACTCCCAGGTAGAGTATGGGCCACAGGCTCGCCTTGATCTCGGCGATGCTGGGGCTTTCGAAGATCAGGGCGACGGCAGCGGATGCTGCGAAGCAGACCAGGAACTGGATGCAGGAGAGCTTCAATCCGCTGCACTTGGGGGAGAAGTGGTCGATGAGCAATATATGGCATGTGAATACGAACGCGCAGGCGAGAACGAAGATGTCAGCACCGCTTATGTAGAAGTTTCCTTTTACGCAGATGAAGTACAGCCCTACGATGGCGATGACGATGGCGATCCATACGTTGAAGCTTACGCGCTTCTTCAGGAAAAGGCCTACCACGGGAACCAGCACGACGTAGAGCGCGGTGAGGAAGCTCGCCTTGCCAGCTTCCGTTCCAGCATCGAGGCCGTATTGCTGCAGAAAGGTGGCGAACGCGAGTGCGAGGCCGCAGCAGAGGCCACCTAGCCACATCGCCTTGGTCTCCTCGCGCGTATGGCCGCGAAGCAGATGGGAGAAATCGCCCTTTGAGAAGACGGCAATAACGATTAGCAGAATAGGAAGGCGATGATCGAACGCGATGCATTGAAGGTCAACGCCCCCGTCTGGTTGCCTTTCTGCGCAACGAATGCCACGCCCCATATGAATGCGGCGATTATAGGGAGCAATGTGGTTCTGAGCCGTTCTCGCATGCCTCTCCTTGATGCGTTGCGTTGCGAAAAGGTTAGCATCCATCGTGCTGAAGTTGCGTCTGCCATCGCGCAAAGGCGAGGCGGAACTGGCCAAGGCGTGCTTCGACCTCAAGCAACGGTATAATCATATTGCCCTATTGGATAAGGAGGATAGGATGATAAGAAGGACGATCAGCGGAGCATCGGTGCCAAGCTTCGGCTTCGGGACCATGCGCATGCCCATAGTCGATGGTGATATCGCGAAAGTCGATGAGGACGCATTGAAGGAAATGGTCGACTATGCGATGGACCATGGGGTGAACTACTTCGACTTAGGCTATGGATACCATGGTGACAACGATGAGATATCCGTCTGCAAGGTCCTTCGCGAATATCCGCGCGAGTCTTACCTCATCGCTGACAAGTTTCCAATTTATGATCTCTCGCACTTCGAGAGGATCGAGGAGATCTTCGAATTGCAACTCGAGCGCACACAGCTCGACTACTTCGACTTAGGCTATGGATACCATGGTG
>JAFWGD010000270.1 GCA_017515355.1 Coriobacteriales bacterium | reverse complement strand
GCTTGACGTGCAGCGTGTCCTTGTCCATGGTGAGCATCTCGAGATGCTGGTGCGCGAAATAGAGGATCGTTCCGCCCGGGGTCTCGTAGACTCCCCTGTCCTTGATGCCGACGAGCCTGTTCTCGATGATGTCGATGATACCGATGCCGTTCGCTCCGCCGATCTCGTTGAGCTTCTCGATGATCTTGGAAGCCTTCATCTTCTCGCCGTCGAGTGCCACGGGAGCGCCAGCCTCGAAGTCGATGGTGACGTAGGTGGGCTCATCGGGAGCCTGGAACGGAGAGACGCCCATCTCGAGGAAACCAGGCTTGTCGAGGTCGGGCTCGTTGCTCGGGTCCTCGAGGTCGAGGCCCTCGTGGCTCAGGTGCCAGAGATTCTTGTCCTTCGAATAGCTCGTCTCACGGGTGAACTTCAGGGGGATGCTGTGGGCCTCGGCGTAGTCGATCTCCTCATCGCGCGACTTGATGTCCCACTCGCGCCACGGAGCGATGATCTTCATGTTAGGAGCGAAGCGCTTGATGGCGAGCTCGAAGCGCACCTGGTCGTTGCCCTTGCCAGTGGCTCCGTGGACTACTGCGTCAGCACCCTCGGCGAGCGCGATCTCGGCGAGCTTGCGGCCGATGATCGGGCGCGCGAAGGCGGTCCCGAGCAGATAGGTCTCGTAGTTGGCGCCCATCTTCAGCGACGGGATGATGACCTCCTCGACCATCTCGTCCACCAAATCAGCGACGATCAGCTTGGAAGCGCCGGTAGCTAGTGCCTTCTCCTCCAGGCCCTCGAGCTCGTCGGCTTGGCCTACGTTGCCCGATACCGCGATGATCTCGGGATCGTTGTAGTTCTCCTTGAGCCAAGGGATGATGACTGAGGTGTCGAGTCCTCCAGAGTATGCCAAAACTACCTTCTTGATATCGTCCTTGCCCATTGCAACCTCCTTAATTCGAAAGACTTGCGTCCGTTGTCTATTTGATAGTCACCTGCGTGCCGAGGCCCTCGTCGGTGAGGAGCTCGATCAGCAGTGCTTGCTTGACCCTTCCATCGATTATGAAAACGCGCTTGACGCCCATCTCGAGCGAGCGAATCGTGCATATGGCCTTCGGAATCATGCCCCCCTCGAGGCTTCCGTCCTCGATCATCCCCTCGAGATCGGCCGAGGTGAGGACCGAGTAGAGCGAATCCTCGTCGTTCACGTCCTTGAGAACTCCAGGGGTGTTCGTCATGAGGATAAGGCATTCGGCCTTTAGCCAGCCGGCGATCGCCGCAGCTGCCGAATCGGCGTTGATGTTGTATACGTTGCCCTCGTCATCGGCGCCGACGGTCGAAATGACGGGAACGTAACCCGCGTTGAAGACGGTCTCGATGGGCTTGATGTCGATATCCTCGATCTCGCCGACGAAGCCGAGCTTTGGATCGAGCTGCCTGGTCTTGATCATGCCGCCATCGAGGCCGCACAGGCCGATGGCCTTGGCCCCAACGTTTTGAAGCAGGCGCACGAGATCCTTGTTCACCTTGCCTGCGAGGACCATCTGCGCTATCGATGCGGTTTCCTCATCGGTAACGCGCAGGCCGTCGATCTTCTCCGTTTTCTTTCCGATGGCCTTGAGCTCCTTGTCGAGCTCGGGACCGCCTCCATGGACGAGGACGACCTTGACGCCGACCAGCGTGAGCAGCGCGATGTCCCTCATCACGGATTCCTGGAGTCCAGGCTCGGTCATGGCGTTTCCGCCGTATTTGACGACCACTACCTTGCCGTTGTAGTTCTGGATATGCGGAAGCGCGTGCGAAAGGATCTTCGCCCGCACCGCATTGTCGAATTCGTTTTGCTCGCCCATCTGCGCTCCTTTACGACCTGTACTCGCCGTTGATCTTCACGTACTCGTAGGTGAGGTCGCAACCCCACGCCGTCGCATCGAACTCGCCATCGTTGAGATCGACGCAAATCTCGATAGAATCCTCGCCGAGGATGCTCTTAGCGAACTCCTCGGAGTAGTTCATGCCCGCTCCGCCGAGGCAGACCTCAACCTCCCCTACGCTCGACTTGAGAACGCAGCCGATCTTGTTGACCTGCAGATCGGCACCGCTATAGCCGATAGCGCATAGGATGCGACCCCAATTGGGATCCTCGCCGAACATCGCCGACTTCACGAGCGAGGAACTGATGACGCTCTTGGCTACGGTGCGCGCATCCTC
>JAFWGD010000269.1 GCA_017515355.1 Coriobacteriales bacterium | reverse complement strand
TCCAGGTTGTCGCAGATGTACTTGAATGCCTTCGCGCGCAGAAGGATTCCGTTGAGTGCAGGATTGTTCATGTAGAACTCGGTTAGCAGCTTGTAACGGCTGATGTTGAGCTGCGGCTGAGTCGTCCTGACCATCTCGCGGATCATCTTCACGCGATCGGACACGGGCTTCATCTCGTACATTTTCCCTCCAATGCTAATTTATTTGGTGCTTCCGACAATGACTTTGGCTGCGCACGGCAGATAGGCCGCCTCGCGCATTCCGCTTGAGACGGATGTATCGTCGCACATTGCTACTCGATGACAATTATAGAAAAGAATCAAGTACAATAGCCAAGAAAGATGGATTTTCAAGACAAATCCTTATCCATTATTTCGCACTTTGGCCGTTCTGCTAAGCATTAGAATGGTTTATACAAATGTAAGTTCTTAATGGGAACCGCTCGCCTGGGGACAGCCCGATGGGCGAGAGAGCTTGAAAGGAGCCTTGCATGTACGAGTTCATTCCGGTGAGCGACCGCATGATGACCCTGAGGAACAGGATCCGCGATCGCGTGATCGAGATCGACGCGGAGTCTGCGCTTCTCATGACCGAGGCCGACAAGGCCGCCGGCCCGATGCTTCCATACCTCAAGCACGCAAAGCACATGCGCGCGATCCTCGAGGGCAAGACTGTGCGCATCGAGGACGAGGAGATGCTCGTCGGCAACATGGGCAAGAACTTCTGCGGCGCCGTCGTCAACCCAGTGTGGGAGGGCGCAGGCATGGGCTACCGCAACGTAGTCACCGGCAATTGGAAGCTGCGCGAGGATGGCTACTACCACAACTCGGGCGATACGGGTTGCTACCTGAAGATCCATCCCGATGAGGTGGAGAAGTTCAAGGACGTTGCGGAGTATTGGCAGGGCAAGACCCTCAACGACATCATCATGGCCTCGGCATATCCCGAGAGTTACAAGGAGGTCTGCAGGACCGGCGGCTCGCCGTGCGGAGATGCGATGCCGATCATCATGCTTCCCGCCGGCCACCTAACCCCGGGCTACCCGAAGATCGTCCATGGCGGCTTCGGCGCGATCCTCGACGAGGCCAAGCAATGGCTCAAGGACAACGACCTCAACCTGATGGGGGAGAACACCGACAGGTTCATGTTCTACAACGCCGTCGTCGACGTGTGCGAGGGCATCATCAACGTGATCAACCGCTACGGCGACGAGGCCGAGCGCAAGGCCTCCGAGTGCACCGATGAGGCTCGAAAGGCCGAGCTCCTCGATATGGCGGAGTCGCTGCATTGGATCTCGCGCGGTCCGGCCCGCACCTATCGCGAGGCCTGCCAGCTCGCGCTCTTCTATGCGCAGTTCCTCTTCACCGAGTACCAGCGCGACATCGGCTCGATGGGCCGCTTCGATCAGTACTCGTGGCCGCTTCTCAAGAAGGACCTCGAGGAGGGCAGGCTCACCGAGGAGCAGGCTCAGGAGATCACCGACTGCTTCTTCCTCAAGATCAACATGTTCTACGGCGGCGGCGACGGCCCGATGGGTCAGATCACCGGAATCGGCAACACCTACCTGCACACCACAATCGGCGGCGTCGACCCCGATACCGGCGAGGATGCCACCAACCTCGTCTCATACATGACGCTCGCATCCATGGCTCGCATGCAACTGCACGACCCCACGATCTCGTTGCGCGTCAACAAGAACACCCCCGATGAGATGTGGGAGACCGCAATCGAGGTCAACCGCATCGTCGGCGGATTGCCGCTGTTCCAAAACGACGAGGAGATCATCCCCGGCATCATCCGCGAGCTTGGCTTCGAACTGCGCGATGCGCGCGACTACGCGATCATCGGCTGCCAGGAGATCACCGGCCAGGGTACCGACTACGCATGCGCAAACGGCGTCATCCCGCCAAACACCAACCTGCACTACTCGGCGCTGCTCACCATGGCCATCAACGACGGCTGCAACCCGTTCAACAACGAGCAGAGCTCGCTGCACACCGGCTTCCTCTACGAGATGACCGACATCGAGCAGGTCAAGCAGGCGTGGTTCGACATGTCGCTGTACGTGCTGAAGGCCGTCATGGGCATGAACAACTACTGCGAGTACATCATCCAGCACTACCATCCGCACACGATTCTCTCGCTCTCGATGACCGGCTGCATGGAGACCGGCACCGACTGCACGTGGGGAGGCTGCAAGTACAACGAGTACGGCGGAACCGCGACCGGCCTGGCCACCGTGGCCGACTCGCTCTCGGCGATCAAGTACATGTGCTTCGACAACGACTTCTGCACCACGCGCGAGCTCTATGACGCATGCATGGCCAACTGGGTAGGCTATGAGGAGTTGCACTCGAAGATCATCAACGATGCGCCGCACTTCGGCAACGCCGATCCCGAGGCCGACGCTATGATGGATTACGTCACCGACGCGTACTATCGCATGTGCCAGCAGATCTACAGCAAGCGCGCGAAGATCTTCAAGGCAGGCCTCTACGGCGCGTCCGACCACGTGGCTCAGGGCTATGTGACCTGGGGAACGCCGGATGGTCGCGTCCATCCCGACCCGATCGCCGATGGCGCATCGCCCTGCCAGGGTCGCGACCACAACGGGCCGACCTCTGTCCTCTCCTCGGCGCTGGGCTATCGCCACACCAAGTTCATGGACGGCATGGCGCTCAACATCCGCATCCATCCGAGCTGCATCAGCAACCAGGAGGGCATCGAGAAGCTGCGCGACATGACCAAGGCCTATCTCGACAACGGAGGCATGGAGGTCCAGTACAACGTGGTTTCGAGCGATACGATGAGGGCTGCGCAGGCCGATCCCGATGCATACCACAACCTGGTTGTGCGCATCGCGGGCTACTCGGCGTACTTCGTCGAGCTGAGCTTCGACCAGCAAAACGACCTGATCTCCAGGACGGAAAACGTATTCTAGCGGGGTAAACGCCGCGCGGTTAGCTGCGCGGCCAACCTGTCTGCGGCATTTCGCCGCGAGCTATAGGGGCTTCAGCGGCACCCCGCGCGCTACAGCGCGTCGGTGTCGAGCCAGATGGTGAAGGGACCGTCGTTTTCGAGTGTGACGAGCATGTCGGCACCGAAAGCGCCGGTCTCTACCTTTGGCACGTCCTT
>JAFWGD010000268.1 GCA_017515355.1 Coriobacteriales bacterium | reverse complement strand
GAGGCCGAGTCCGATGCGGCTCAGCTTTTAAACGGTCTTGGAGCAGTCCTTCCTCCTCTATGCAACCAATGGTTGCATAGTTCATCAATAGTATGTAGCTTCCCGCGCCAAAGGCCCCTCAATACAATTTTCATTAGGAAGAATCGGCTGGGGAATGCGGCCGATATTTGCACTTATCGGGAACTGCAACTTAAGAAAGGGAGGAATCGTATGGCAAGTGGAGAGTCCTATGTGTATACCTGCTGTCCAGGCTGGGGCGACCATGAGTTCTGTGCGATCAAGACCATCGTCAAGGATGGCAAGATCGTGCGAACCGAGAAACCGTGCTACACGGGCGCCGAGGCCGACGAGGGATACATCTGCCAGAAGGGCATCATGTCATGCAGGCAGCCATACAACCCGAAGCGCTTGACCCATCCGCTCAAGCGCGTAGGCGAGCGTGGCGAAGGCAAATGGGAGAAGATCAGCTGGGATCAGGCGATGGACGAGATTGCCGAGAAACTGCTGAAGATCCGCGACGAGTATGGTCCGGAAGCGCTCGCGATGTGGGACGTCGTGGCATCCGTGCCGCCCTCGCAGGGCCTTGCGGCAGTGCTCTCGTCTCGCTTCATCGGCCTCTGGGGCGCAACCGACCCGATCCAGGCATACGGCCTGGACAACGGCCCGTTCTATGCCGCCTTCTTCGACATGGGCAACTTCTACAAGTACATGACGACGGATCCGAAGAACTTCGACTCGGCCGACGTCATCATCGTCTGGGGAGCCAACCCCGTCGAGAACCAGCAGCGCCTTGCAAAGCATATCGTCGAGGCCAAGTCGCGTGGCGCGAAGATCATCGACATCGGCCTCATCTACGACGCGACGTGCGGCTATGCCGACCAGTTCATCCCCGTCAAGCCCGGTAGCGATCCGGCGCTTTCGATGGCGATGGTCAACCTCATCATCCAGCGCAAGCAATACAAGGCCGACTTCCTGTTGGCCTACACCGTTGCTCCATTCCTCGTTCGCGATGATGACGGCATGTTCGTGCGCGACGCCGACGGCAACTGCCTCGTTTGGGACCTCGACGCCAACGCACCGGTCGCAACGGTTGCGGGCCAGCAGGCGATTCCGTGCGAGAACATGGAACTCGATGGCGAGCATGTGATCGACGGCGTACCCTGCAAGACCGCTTTCGCGCGCCTGCGCGAGCACGCGGCGAAGTACACCGCCGAGTACCAGGAGGCCATCACCGGCGTCTCCGATGAGACGCTGATCCAGCTCACCGACGACTATGTATCCGCCAGCGCGGCATACATCATCGGAGCGCTAGGCCTCCGCTATCAGAACCAGGGCGAGAGCTATCGCTCGTTCTACCTGCTCGGAATGCTCACCGGCAACCTCGGACGTCCGGGCGCCGGCGTTACCTCCGAGATGCTCCCCGCGGGCTTCCCGCTCGTCTTCAACGACGCGCCGATCACGATGCCCGAGGGACGCGCGAACTACAAGGGCAAGTGGATGCGCCAGGCCGACTTCATCGAGGCCGTCCGCACTGGAGAGCCCTACCCGATCAAGGCATTCTGGAAGATCGCCGGAAATCCCGTCCACAACTGCCCGAACCGCGGCCTGTGGCTCAATGAGATCTTCCCGAAGATGGACCTAATCGTCGACATCGACATCTGGATGACCGATACCGGCCAGTACGCCGACTACGTCCTGCCCGACTGCATGCCGTTCGAGCGCTATGAGCTCGTTGCATCTGCGGCATACAACCACATCGTGCTCCAGGAACCCGCGATCGAGCCCGTCGGCGAGGCCAAGGATCCCGCATTCATCTACGGCGAGCTCGCAAAACGCGTCGGATTCGGCGAGTACTTCGACAAGACCGCCGAGGAGTGGATCGCGATCCGCCTCCAGAGCCAGTACCCACTGATCGCAGGCATCCAGCCTCCGCTCACCTACGAGCGCCTCAAGGCGGAGAAGATGGTACGCGCAGCAACCCCGCCGGTGAACTGGGATCCCTTCATGGGCATGCAGTTCGACACGCCCAGCGGACGCCTCGAGTTCTACTCCGAGCGCCTCGTTACCGTCAACGACCAGCTGGCGCAGTACATCCCGCCGCTGGAGGCACCCACTCCGGCAAGGCTCGCCGACGGCACAGCCAAGGGCAAGTACCACTTCTTCAGCGGACGCCAGCGCTTCTTCATGCAGTCGATGTTCACGGACGATCCGGTTATGGCCAAGCTCTCCGGAGGCAAGCCCACTGGCCGCATGAACCCTGCAGACGCGCTCGAGGAGGGCATCAAGGATGGCGACAAAGTCGAGGTCTACAACGGCCGCGGCCATGTGGTCATCGAGATGCATCTCGACCAGGCGATTCCTCCTGGAACCGTCCAGGTTTGGTTCGGCTGGCGTCACGATGCGTTCGAGGAGGGCATGTACTCCGAGCTGCTCGTCCCGCTGGGAAGCTATGAGACGATCGATGACCGCGCCGAGAACTGGGTCGCCTGCGTGAAGGCGGTCGGAGGCTACCAGCCTGGATTCTCCACGGGCGGAATCGGCGGCATGGCAGGAGCTTGGGACACGATTTGGGACTGCGCATGCGACGTGCGCAAGGTCGAAGGTTAGGAAGGGGGCAACGATGGCTGAGAGAAGGATACTCGTCGATTTGCAACGCTGCACCGGATGCTGGACTTGCGCGATGGCCTGCAAGGTTGGACACGGCCTCGATGACGCAGATTGGAACATCGTCATTCGCACGCTCGGAAGCGGCGAGGGAATCGATAGGCCTGCAGGTGTTTGGCCGAATCTGCACGAGTCGTGGATGCCTATCTGGCAGAAGAGCTGCGTGAAGTGCTCCGTCGACCGCACGGACACCGATGGATTCAACAACGCACCGTACTGCGTCTACAACTGCCCCAACGGCGCTCTCACCTGGGAGGAGGATGTGGACGCCAAGCTGGAGGAGCTCAGGCAGCGCGACTTCCGTCTGTTCACGCTCCCCGCGCATGAGAACAGCAAAGATGGCATCATCTACGCCACCAAGGGCTAGTCGATAGCGTCAAGATCCAAGCTATTGCGGCGGGGCGACTCGAAAGGGTCGCCCCGCTTGCATATGCGAATGCGGAAGAGCTGGCGCTTCGCAGTCTTCATCTTGGCGGCGTGTTTCGCAAATGCCTCGCTGCAGAGCTTCGCCAAAATTAACGAATTGCACCAAGAAACCGCATTATGCAGCTATTTGTTGCATAATAGGCTTAAGCGCGATTTTGCTGGCAAATGCGGCTGCGAAAGCCGAAGCGGGGATGCACGGGGACGATTATGCAGATCAACGCCTTCAGATGCT
>JAFWGD010000267.1 GCA_017515355.1 Coriobacteriales bacterium | reverse complement strand
CGATTGCCCTAGGCGCGCTCATCGGCGCTCTCTACGTATGGCGCACCGTCAGGCGCTGGCGTGGTCCCAAGGATTCTAAGCAATCCTAGCCTGAGCCTGGTCAATCGTTCCGAGCGCTTCGGAAATCGGCTGGCTGTCCCTCTTGTGGGGCATCAATGCAGAGCGCATCTAGTAGAATTGTCTACGTCAGCAATCTCAGGATCCAACAGGAAGGTGCCCTTTGCCGGCTTCAATCTTCACAGTCGAAAGCCCGCGCGAGCTCAAGCTCGCGGTCAGTGAGCGCATCGCTGGCATCGGCGCAGCCGAGAACGTGATACTCATCGTAGAGGACTACGCCCAGATCGACGAATGGAGGGCATTCCTTGCCGATAACGGCAGGACCACCAACTTCGGCATCAAGCTGACCACACTCAACGATTTCGCACAAGATGCATGGGATCTCTTCGGCAACAGCGGCAACATCGTCACGCCTTTGCTCCGCAAGCTCGCCCTCTCGGTCCCGCTGACCCTCTACACGGATTTCTTCGGAACCGAGTGCCCGATTCCCGACAGCATCGGGACCATAAACCTGCTATCGGGCATGGTCGAGAAGGGCGCTGGGCTCGTCGCTTTCGAGCGTGGGATAGATATGTTCGGCACCTTCGGGAGTCTGGGCGAGCAGGCTGTCTGGCGCATCCTTGGCGAATACATGGCGTTTCTCGACGAGGTGCATTTCGTCGAGATGGGGGATATCCTGCGCAGGCTCATTCCCTTCCTCGATGCATATCCCAACATCATAGTCGCTGGGTTGCAGGATCTCACGCCGATGCAGATCGAGTTTTTCGAGAAGGCCAATGCCCAGCTCTTCCTCATCAGGGGCAAGAACGCTCCCGCGTATGCGCTAGTCGACACGCTGATCTCGCGTTTTTCCATGGGATCGAATGCCGAGGCCCTCAAACCGATCGGCGTGGAGTTTCCTCCCAAGGCGCGCTCGCATGAGATAGCCGAGCTCTCCGAGCATATCTACAACGTTGGCGAACCCATAGAGGCGAGGGGAGACGTTCGATTCGCATTCAGCACCAGCAGGTATTCCGAGGCGATGGTCGTAGCTCAGCTTGTCGAGGAGCATGTCAAGGCCGGATACCAGCCAGATGACATCGTGGTGACCGTTAAGGACCAGAAGATCATCGGCCCCTGCATGCGTCGGCTTTCAGATGCAGGCATCGCGAGCTGCGCTCGATACGAGAGCATGTTCGCCAAGACGAGCTTCGGGCGCGCATTCATCGCCATCGTAAAGCACGATTCGAAGTTCGACCTCTCCGATTTCGTCCTCAGCCCATTCTCCGGCCTGTCTCTCGAGCAGGCGTACGAGCTCGATTGCCGCTGGCGCAAGAACAGGATGCTCACAGTCGAGCAATGTCTGGACGAATATGGGGAGAAGTCGAGCCGCGCCAAGGCGATAGTGGATTCCCTGCGCGCCGATGATCTATACAGGCTCTCCGATCTGATGGTCTCGGCGATGTACGCGTCGTCGCAGCCTGATGACTTCGAAGCGCTTCTGGCCACGCGCTGCTCCGAGATGGCTGCGAACGCATGCGATGCGTGCATAACCGCAGAGGCCGACATACTCTCGATGATCAAGGTGCTGGTTCATTCGAAGGTGCCGATCGCTCGCACCCTCATGCCTGCTGGATACAACGGCGATGCCCTCCTGCCTGCGGTGAGGTTCATGCAGATCGAGGATTTGGCAAGATCGCAGGCGAAGGTCGCGATAATGGCGCAGCTTACCGCCGAGGACTTCCCGGTGACCAAGGACGATGATGTCTCCGTGGTGCTATTCGCCAAGGTCGGAGCGGATATCTCGCGAGACTACCTGGCCGAGACCAGGAATGCGTTCCAGCGTGCGCTGAGCGCAACGAGCGAGAAGATCGTATTCGAGCGCGCGCTCTACAACGACGACGGCGAGGAGCAGCGTTCCAGCGTGCTTCTCGAGGAGGTCATCGACTGCTATCGCGCCGACCTGACCGACTTCGATTCGATCGACACCCGCACAGGGCTGCCCGAGGAGCTTCTGCACAGCGAGCTCCAGCTGGCGAGATTCGCCGACGACGGCAACCTCCAGGCGATCTCGATCCGCCCTCAAGGGGCTAGCTCGGCGCGGTGCGATAATCGGCCTTACGCGCTCGTTCCGTACCACCGCATCGAGGACTTGGGCCCCTCCGAGCTCTTGGACATCGGCGAGGCGCTCACCAAGCGTGAGGATGGCAGCCCAAGGGCCATCTCGGTAACGAGTCTCGAGAGCTATCTCGCCTGCCCGCGCAGGTGGTTCATCGAGAGGCAGATGCGCATCGAGAGCATCGATGCCGAGCTCGACAACCTGGTGCTCGGCTCTTTCGCCCATGAGCTGCTGCAGCGGTTCTACGAGGCACTGCGCGACGCGCAGGGAAGGCCGATGCGTGCCGATGGGCTTACTCGCGCCCGCTCCGATGCGCTCATCGATGCGATAGCCGACGAATGCCTCAAGAGCGCATTGAACAGCGAGAATCCGAACCCGCCAGTTGCTACGGGAGAGGTCGAGAAGCTTGAGATCGACGCATGCATCCGGCAGGTCAAACGGCTTGTCTGGGATGACAGGACCTTCATCAAGAGGTTCGTGCCAACTCACTTCGAGCTGACGTTCGGGCGCGAAGGGGAGTTCGAATATGCGGGCCACCCGATGATCGGCATCGTCGATCGCATCGATGTCGACGACTCCGGGCACGCGATAGTCATCGACTACAAGGGCACGCTAGGAAGCGAGTACTATCCAAGCTCCAAGGCTACGGGCGACCTCGCAATCGCTCCCAAGGTGCAGCCACTCGTCTACGCCAGCGCAGTGAAGCGCCTATTGGGGTTCGATGTCGTCGGTTCGATCTTCAGGTCGTACAAGAAGCCCAAGCGCGTCGCCGGCGTCTATGTCGGCTCGCATGTAAAGCCAGATGAATTGTTCGGCTATTTCAAGGGAACGCTCACACCCGATGAGTTCGCCAAGCTTCTCGAGAGCACTGAGGAGCGCGCAGCAGAGGCGATATCGCGGATGTCGCAGGGCGACATAATTCCCAACCCGATAAGCAGATATGCGTGCGAGTACTGCCCGGTTGCGGGCACTTGCCCGAAGGCGATGTGGTCGGCATGAGCATCATCACCCAAAACCAGCGCAAATGCATAGATTCCACCGATAAGCGCATCGTCATTTCCGCCGCTGCGGGCACGGGCAAGACCTTTACGTTGACGCAGAAGATCGCGACGATGATGCAACGCAGGGCGCTAGAGCAGATCGGCGACATTCTCGCCATCACCTTCACGCGCAAGGCGGCCTCCGAGCTCGTCGGCAGGATCCGATCGGCGCTGAGGAGCAACGGCATGCACGAGCAGGCGCTCCTCGTAGACAACGCCTGGATCTCCACCATCCACGGCATGTGCTCTCGCATCCTCAGAGCCCACGCGCTCGAGCTGGGCATCGACCCTGCATTCGAGATCGCAACCGACGACCAAGCGAGCGCCATGCTCTCGATTGCCATCGAGGCGATGCTCGACGCCGCTAAGTCCGAGAAGACATTCGACGAGCTCTTCATCGAGTATGCATATCCTCAGGGCAGCGCCTTTTCGGCGCAGCGGCTGATCCTCAAACTAGTCGACGAGATGTCCGGCATGCCCTCTGGATCTAGGTCAATCGAGCTCGGACCGACGCCGATGCTTCCTGAGGCCATAGCCAAGAAGCTGCGCGAGAGGTTGCGCGGCAACGTCAACATCTATCGCAGCACCTCTGACCTCACCGACAAGGCCATAGAGGTGTGCGAGGAGCATGTCGGGCTTCTCGAAGCGCTCGACGAGGCCTTCCTCGACATCGATGGCATCGACCTCACGAGGCTCTTCGATATCCTTGAGGAGCACGGCAAGCTCAGGAAGCCGAGGGCAACCAAGAGCAATGGGAGAGTCGTTGCAGCGATGGCCGACGACATCGAGGCGGTTTGCGCCGCCGCTGCCGAGGCCAAGGCTGCGTTGTGCCAGGCGAATCTCAAATCTCTCATCAGGCTTACCGAGGGCATCTTGAAGATCTACGCGCAGACCAAGCGCAGCTCCGGGTATCTCGACAACTCCGACCTCCTCGCGCTTACCCACAAGGCGCTCATGCGCTTCCCTGCGATCGCCGATGAGTATAGGGAGCAATTCAAGATCATCATGGTCGATGAGTTCCAAGACACCGACCAAACGCAGATCGACATCATCACGCGAACGATGGCAGACGACGCGCAGCTTTGCACGGTTGGCGATGCGCAGCAGTCGATTTACAGATTCAGGGGTGCAGACATCTCGGTTTTCGAGGAGTTCATCGATAGCGTCGGCGCCGATCCAATCGAGCTGGGGGAGAACTTCAGATCGCATGTGGACATCCTCAAGTTCGCGAACAGCATCTTCGGCCAGCCGCATGTATTCGGGAAGAGGTTCCTCGAGCTCAAACCCGGATTGGAGCCCGGGCCTTCCACCGTTTGCGGCCTCTCGAGGCTCAACCTGATAGTCGCGAGGGGGGCGGCTTCCGAGATGAACCGCAGGTACGAGGCTGCGGCGATTGCCCGCAAGTTCGCGGAATTTCGCGATAGAGGAGCCTTCTCGGCAGGCGATATGGTCTTGCTGCTCGGCACAATGACGCATGCGGACATCTTCTCGCAGGCGCTCGAGGCCGAAGGCTTCCAAGCGGTCATCGCGGGCGGATCTGGATT
>JAFWGD010000266.1 GCA_017515355.1 Coriobacteriales bacterium | reverse complement strand
GCGAGACCGGATGGCTCGTCGACGAGGACGACAACTACTACAACCTCGAGACCGGCTTCCGCTTCGATGACGCCGCAGGAGACTTCGTGGACGACGCCTCCGGCATCCATTACGACATGGACACCTTCAAGCCCAAGGGTGGCGCGAAGGCTGCCGCCGCCGCAGCGGCCGTCGCCGCACCCGTCGTCGCAGCAGTGGCTCCTAAGCTCCGCTCACTCGCCGATCTGCTCTTCGACGATCGCACCCAGAAGTTCTGCGATCCCGAGCTGAAGGCCTACTACGACAGCGAGACCGGATGGCTCGTCGATGACGCAGGCACCAAGTTCAACCTCGAGACCGGCTTCCGCTTCGATGCCGATGCCGACGATCTCGTCGACGACGCAACCGGCGTCCACTACGACAAGGAGACCTTCGAGGCCAAGGGCGGCGCAGCAGCTGCCGCTGTCCCGGAGCGCAATCCCGAGGAGTGGACCGAGGCTTCCGAGCCCGCGAGGTACTTCGTGGCCGAGAACTACAACTTCGACTCCAGGACCGATTACGACTGGCAGATCACCAAGGACAACTACTTCGATCGCGTTTCCTATCAGATCGAGACGGGCTATGCCTACGATGCAGACACCAACACCTTCATCGACGAGGCAACCGGCAACCGCTACGATGTGCAAACGCATGAGCTTATCGAGGGAGGGGAGTAGCAAATGACCCGTTATGCAATGGTCATCGATCAGCGTCGATGCATCGGATGTCAGTCCTGCACGGTTGCATGCAGGACATGGAACGATCTTCCAATGGACATCATCTACAACCCCGTAGTCTCCAAGGGCGTCGAGGGCGAGTGGCCCAACGTCCATGCGTACTACACTCCAATGCTTTGCATGCACTGCGAAAAGGCACCGTGCGTTCTCTGCTGCCCGGCCGGCGCATCCAAGAAGGATGACGACGGAATCGTTTGGGTCGACCCGAACAAGTGCATGGGCTGCAAGGTTTGCGCTCAGTCCTGCCCCTACGGCGCCCGCAGCATGAACCACAAAGAGGGCTACATCCGCAAGTGCACCTTCTGCAAGGACAGGGTCCGCGAGGGCGAGATGCCCTATTGCGTCAACACCTGCCACCAGAAGGCGCGCATCTTCGGCGACCTCGACGATCCCAACAGCGAGGTCTCGAAGCTCGTCGGCAGCCTTCGCACCGAAAGGCTCCTCACAGAGCTTGGCACCGAGCCTCAGGTCTACTACATACCTGATTTGGGAGGTCAAGGATAATGGATATGAACACTAAATTCTGGAAATGGCCCATTGCCGTCTACCTCTTCCTCGGAGGCCTCGGTGGTGGAACGATCTTCCTCTCTATGATCTTCTTCTACATGCTCGGCATTCCCGGCGAGCTGCTCGCATGGCCGGTCTTCCTCGGCGTCGTCATGCTCGCTTTGGGCTGCTTGCTTCTCATCTTCGAGCTTGGCCAGCCGAAGCTCTTCGTGAGGGCGTTCATCACCAAGACCGCCATCATCAAATGGGGTGCGGTTCTGCTCTCCATCGCGATGATCGGCGCTCTGCTGTGGTGGATCTTCTTCTGGCCTGCACAGTGGCAGTGCTTCTGGTACGACTGGACCTGGCTGCGCGACTTCGGCGCCATCTTCGCCGCCGTCTCCTCGCTCGGTCTCATGATCTACACCGGAATCCTGCTCTCCTCGATGAAGGCAAGGCCGTTCTGGAACACCCCGGCGGTCCCGATCCTCTTCACCGTTTCGGCTCTCTCCACGGGCAGTGCGCTGCTCGCGATGAGCCTTGGTGGAGGTCTCGACTTCCTGTTCTTCCCGAGGGCCGACATCACCTTCACGTTCGCTCAGACGTATGGTTTCGCCTATGAGCTCTGCCACACCATCGATACCATCCTGATCGTGGCCGAGATCATCATCCTGCTGCTCTTCGTCGTGATGCAGTACTCCTCGAGCGATGTCACTGCCATGGCCGTCGCAAAGCGTTGGCTCGCTGGCAACACCGCTCTGATTTTCTGGGGCGGAATGGTTGTAGTCGGACTGCTTTGCCCGCTCCTTTGCTACCTGTCCGGGATCACGTTCCTCACTGCGTATCTGGC
>JAFWGD010000265.1 GCA_017515355.1 Coriobacteriales bacterium | reverse complement strand
TGTTCGCTTTTGTAAATGGAAGACCGCTGTTACAGGCAAGTTAGGAGGACATATGTACGAAATGAAGCCTATGACAGAGCGCGTCAAGAAGATTCGCGAGATGACCAGGGTTGTCAAGCCTGAGATCTCCATCAGCCGCTATAAGCTGCTGACCGAGTTCTATCAGAACAACCCGGCATGCACGGGAATCATGCGCAGGGCGAAAGCCTTCAAGTACATTTGCGACAATCTCGACATCGACATCCACGACCACGAGCTCTTCGTAGGTGGCCATGCGCCGAAGTACCGCAGCGCAGCCATGTATCCCGAGTCGTCGGCCGACTGGATGGTCACCGAGATCGCATCCGGCACCATCAGGGATCGCTATGTCGACCCGTACGACATCAGCGATGAGGACATCGAGTATGTCAAAGAGACCATCGACTACTGGGACAAGAACTGCAACTCCGCTCATGTCGCCGAGTACACCCCCGAGGGATTCTGGAATCACATGAGCAACGGATGCACGGTCTACAGCCCGCTCCCCTGCCGCTCGCCTGTCGGACACTTCGTTCCCGGCCACTACAGGGTCCTGAAGGTCGGACTCCAGGGCATCCTCGACGAGGCTCAGGGCTACATCGATCGCTATGAGGCCGAGGGCATCCGCGACAACATCGACAAGTACACCTTCTATCGTGCGATCAAGATCGTCTGCCAGGGCGCAATCAACTGGTCACAGCGCTATGCAGATCTGGCCCTCGAGAAGGCAGCGGTCTGCGAGGATCCGGAGCGCAAGGCAGAGCTCGAGCTCATCGCCGAGACCTGCGCTCATGTCCCGAGGTATCCTGCACGCACCTACTTCGAGGCAATCCAGTCCGTCTGGTTCTATCAGCTCTGCTGCTCGCTCGATGCACAGCTGCACGGCATCTCCTTCGGTCGTATCGACCAGTACTTCAACAAGTACTATGAGCGCGACCTCGCTGCCGGCCTCATCGATGAGGAGAAGGGCCAGGAGCTCATGGACATGTTCTTCCTCAAGGTCGCCGAGATGAACAAGCCTTGGGGAATCGGCCCGACCCGTACCGGCCCGGGTTACGGCACCGGCCAGCTCGCCACCCTCGGCGGTGTCGACCGCGATGGCAACGATGCCACCAACATGTGCACCTACTTCGCACTCCGCTCCACCGAGCGCATGATCATCACCCAGCCGTCGATTTGCGTCCGCATCCATGAGAACACCCCGGATGAGCTCTGGGATCAGATCTTCCACACGATCTCCCGCGTCTCCGGCCTGCCGTCGTTCCAGAACGACAAGGTCATCATCCCGTCGCTCATGAGCCGCGGCCTCACCCTCGAGGATGCACGCGACTACTCCTGCATCGGATGCGTCGAGCCCGGCGGAACCGGCACCGAGTGGACCCAGTGCGGCGGAACCGGCACCGAGACCTACTTCAACATCGTTGCCGCATTCCTGCATGCGATCAACAACGGAACCAACCCGTCCAAGCTCCGCAGCGGCAAGACCCCGGTCCAGACCGGTCTGCCCACCGGCTATCTCTATGAGATGACCAACATCGACCAGGTCATGAAGGCCTTCTCCGATCAGCTCGAGTTCTTCGCAGAGTGGCACATCGGCTGCACCAGCGCATTCCAGTATGTCGCCAGGGACAACATGCCCGTACCGATCGCATCCGCTGCCATCGAGGGCTGCATGGAGTCCGGCCGTGACGTCATGAACATGGGCGCCAAGTACACCAGCTGCGGCGTTTCCTCGATCGGAACCGGCAACGTCGCCGACGGTCTCGCGGCAATCGACTACCTCTGCTTCAAGACCAAGAGGTACACCACCCGTGAGTTCTACGATGCAATGATGGCCAACTGGCAGACCGAGCAGGGCCAGGAGATCCGCGCCGCCATCGAGAACGACTGCCCGCACTTCGGAAACGGCGACGAGGAAGCCGACAAGTACGGAGCATTCGTCTTCAAGAAGTTCGCGGATGTCTTCAATGGCAAGAAGGGCTACAACGGCGTCTACAAGGCAGGAACCTATCCTGTCACCGCAAACGTCGTCTTCGGTTCGATGACCTTCGCAACTCCTGACGGCCGCTATGAGGGCGATCCTCTGGCTGACGGAATCTCCGGCGTCCAGGGCCGCGACGTCAATGGCCCGACCGGCGTTCTCAAGTCAATCTCAGCCTATGACTGCTATGACTACAGCAACGGCACGCTCCTCAACGTCAAGTTCTCGCACGGCGTCATCGCCAACGAGCAGACCCGTCCGAAGGTCCGCGAGTTCATCGAGACCTACTTCTTCGACATGGACGGCATGGAGATCCAGGTCAACTTCGTCGACACCGCAACCATGAAGGCTGCTAAGGAAGATCCGGTCACCTATCGCGACCTCGTAGTCCGCATCGCTGGATTCTCCGCATTCTTCATCGAGCAGGCGGAGGAGTGCCAGGACGACCTCATCAAGAGGACCGAGCTCGAGATGTAAGCTCATCCGCTTGAAAGGCACCTGCCCACAAGCAAGGGAGGCGGCTCCGAAAGGGGCCGCCTCCTCGTATATGCGAGGGCTGCGCGATTGGTTCGAATACCGCGCATATCGACAACATTTTCCATGTAGTGGAACAGGCTCCGAGATTGATTAGCACCCCGATTGCGATTATCATTGACTAAGCTTTACGGCGCGGGTAAGGCGCCCGCGCATAGACGACCAATTCGAGAATGGAGGCACAGCATGCCTAACGAGAAACCCGAATCCCTACAGCATCCGATCGATCTATCGAACACCAACCTCACGCGCGACTGCCTTGCTGGCGAGGTAGCCGTCATCACCGGTTCGACGAGCAACGTCGGCTTCGGCTTCGCGCAGGCCCTCGCCTGGGCGGGCGCCAAGGTGGTCATCACCGGCCGCAACGACGAGCGCGGACTCGTTGGCGAAAAGCAGATCAACGATCAGTTCGGCGAGGGCACCGCTCTCTACGTCCATTGCGACATGACCAATGACGACGAGGTCAAGGCCATGTGCGCCAAGGCCATCGAGACCTTCGGCAAGGTCGACATCCTCATCAACAACGCGATGAACCTCACCCTCAACGGCAAGATCCTCTCCTCGCCGGTCAGCGACCTCGACATGTCCTACATGATCTCGGCCCACGGCTCGATGGTCGCCATCAAGGAGCTCGTCCCGGCCATGATCGAGCGCGGCCATGGCGTCGTGACCTACTCCACCACCCAGTTCAACTATCAGCCCCCGATGGTCGGCGGCGCGATGTACACCACCGGCAAGGCATGCGCAACCTCGCTGCACATGTCGCTGGCTTCCGAGTGCGACGGCACCGGCGTCAACGTCTTCTGCTTCATGCCCGCAGGCGTCGGCGTCCAGACCCCCGAGTCGGTCGCGCACCTCGCAGACATGGGCGTCGACCCCAACGCTCCGGCACCGGCGATGCGCGGCTTCCACGAGCTCGTCCCGCCGCAGGCATGCGGAGCCTCGATGGTCCATTGCATCCTCAATGCAGAGAGGCTGCATAAGTCCACCATCGGCGTCAGCGACGCTCTGGTCGACATGGACTATCCTTTCCCGGTACCCGAGACCGCTGGCCCCACCATGCTCCCGCGCATCAAGGACCCGATGGCCATCACGCTTCTGTGGCTCACGCTCGGCGAGGGCTTCGGAGGCCCCACCCTCGAGTAGCTCGATCGAGCTCGGCAAAGAACGCAAACGAGGCGGCTCCGGAAGGGGCCGCCTCTTCGTTGCTCTCATCAGAGAACCGCAAGCGCTCGATCGCATCCAGCGCACAAGCTTTGGAACCCCGACATATTCCCTATTGACATTTCAAATTGTTGAGTTCTGAAACAATTAATTTGCCAAAGTTCTCATAAATATGGAAATGCAACAATATAATTGCTGTTATGAAGCAGTGTCATCAGCAAGGCCAACCTTTGTGAATGGCAGAAGTTGCTCAATGAGACAAGCATGATCGATTAGCGTCAAAGGAGGGAATATGTACGAGATGAAGCCAATGACCGATCGCGTCAAGAAGATCCGCGAGATGGTCAGGACAACCAAGCCGCAGATCAACATCAGCCGCTACAGGTTGCTGACGGAGTTCTACATGAACAACCCGTCGCTGACGGGAATTCTCCGAAGGGCCAGGGTGTTCAAATACATTTGCGATAACCTCGACATCTCGATCCACGATCACGAGCTGATCGTAGGCGCGCACACGCCACTCTATCGCGGTGCGGCGCTCTATCCCGAGACTTCCGCTGGATGGATCGGCGACGAGGTTGCAACCGGCACCATCAGGGATCGCTACATCGACCCCTATATCGTCGATGAGGAGGACCGCCAGTACATCGCCGACACCTACGAGTATTGGCAGGCGCACTGCACCTCGGCTCTCGTAGGCGAGTACATGCCCGATGGCTACAAGAAGAGCTATGGCAACGGCGTCGTCGTCTACAGCCCCACCCCCTGCGAGTCCCCCACCGGCCACTTCATTCCCGGCCACTACAGGGTCCTGAAGGTCGGTCTCCAAGGCATCCGCGACGAGGCTCAGGGCTATGTCGAGAGGTATGAGAAGGAAGGCATCCGAGAGAACGTCGACAAGTACAACTTCTACCGCGCAATCGTCTTCGTAGGCGACGGCGCGATCAACTGGTCGCAGCGCTATGCGGATCTGGCCCTCGAGCAGGCTGCGAAGTGCGAGGACCCGCAGCGCAAGGCAGAGCTCGAGCTCATCGCGCAGACCTGCGCGCATGTTCCTAGGTATCCGGCACGCACCTACTTCGAGGCTGTCCAGTCCGTCTGGTTCTATCAGCTCTGCTGCTCGATGGACGCACAGCTCCACGGCATTTCCTTCGGCCGCATCGACCAGTACTTCGGCGACTACTACAAGCGGGACCTTGCCGCCGGCATCATCACCGAGGACGAGGCGCAGGAGATCATGGATATGTTCTTCCTGAAGATCGCCGAGATGAACAAGCCATGGGCGACCGTTCCCACCCGTACGGGCCCGGGATATGGCTCCGGCCAGCTCGCCACCCTCGGCGGCGTCAAGCGCGACGGCACCGATGCAACCAACGAGTGCACGCTCTTCGCGCTGCGTTCCACCGAGCGCATGATCATCACCCAGCCGTCGATCTGCGTTCGCATCCATGAGAACACCCCGGATGAGCTTTGGGATCAGATCTTCCACACCATCAGCCGCGTGTCCGGCCTGCCGTCGTTCGAGAACGACAAGGTCATCATCCCGGCCCTGATGGCACGCGGATTCACCCTCGAGGATGCCCGCGACTACTCCGGCATCGGCTGCGTCGAGCCTGGTGGAACCGGCACCGAGTGGCCGCAATGCGGATCGTCCGGCACCGAGACCTACGTCAACATCCTCGCGGTTCTCATCCATGCGCTGAACAACGGAACCCATCCGTTCCAGTTCCCCGGATTCCCGCCGCCGCAGCAGACCGGCGTCTCCACTGGCTATCTCTATGAGATGACCAACATCGAGCAGGTCAAGCAGGCATACATGGAGCAGCTCAAGTACTTCATGAGCTGGCAGATCGACTGCACCTCCACCTACCAGTACATCGTTCGCGAGTACCTGCCCGTGCCGATCGCCTCTGCGGCCATCGAGGGCTGCCTCGAGAGCGGACGCGACGTCACCAACATGGGTGCCAAGTACACCAACGTCGGCGTCTCCTC
>JAFWGD010000264.1 GCA_017515355.1 Coriobacteriales bacterium | reverse complement strand
TGAGGCCGCAGCCTACTGGGTGGCATCCGGGAGGCGACCAAGGGCAAGACCTCGTAACGGTGAAGTTCTCGTCCTGATAGCGCCATGGCTTGCCAATATCGTTAACATCAGAGAGCGTGTCCAGTTTGACAACGGGAGCAGCTACATAATCGGACTCTTGCATCTTTCCTCCTAATACCCTTTGAAAGTGGATTCAATGTTATCGGCTATTGCAGCTACTAGGCATCGGTCTCGTAATCGCCGACCTTGGCATCGTGACGATGCGCGCCGAAAGTAGCCTCTCCGGTTCCGGAGACGTCCATATGGGCGGCGCGATGCTCGGTGCCCTTGTCAACATGGACGAACTGTCCGCGAGCCTCCAACGGCTTGTACTGCGGGACGATGAGGAACTGCTTGGGCTTCCTGGCGAGCTCCTTGGCGAGCTCTTCCACCTCTCCGTACTTGATGATGCTGGAAAGGCAGTGATGTGCGCAGATCGGCTCCCTGCCCTTAGCGGTCCTGTCAGCGCAGAGATCGCAGAGGTCGGTTGGCAGCGGATACCAATTCCAGTTCCAAGTGTCCTCGTCAATCTTCCATGGGCCATCGCCCAGAACCTTGATTCCACCCTTGCCTACTGGATATCCATGCTCTTCCTTGCAGGAAACTTCGCAGGAACCGCAATGGGTGCAATACTCATAATCAATCAAAAGACCATAAGTTGCCATATTAAACCTTACCCTTCAGTTTCAGATTACAAACCTTATGTGCATTATACGGTTGAAGCGTGCCAGATTCAGTGCAATCGAAGCAAATTTGGCTCAAAAACTAGCGAATGGGGCCGTTTTTGAACAGTTTCATGCGCAGTGGGAATGATTCAACGGCAGCGATGGCTTGCGCTAATATGTCATAGTGACGAAAACGCGCTTCGGCTCCCGTCTTCCTCGATTGACAAAACGTCATCCGCAACTATTCCGCTGGCAAGATAAAGCAGAGATTCTGGTATGAAAGAACGAAGGATGCCGTAGAAGCCAGCATATGCAACGGTTATTTCGAGCATTAGATCGGCGGTGCGAATTGAAGGTCTACATAGTCAGGCACGGTGAGACTGAGAAGAACAAGGAGAAGGTGCTCCAGGGCAGAAGCAACTCCCCTCTCAACGAGGCTGGTCGCGAGCAGTCGCGCAAGGTTCGCGATTGGTTCGTCGAAAACGGCATTCGCTTCGATAGGGTCTATTCGAGCCCGCTTTCGCGTGCTGTTGAGACCGCCAAGATCATCGCAGGCGAGGAAGCGGAGATCATCGCGGATGAACGGCTCCTGGAGATGGACTACGGCCCTTACGAGGGCTCCAGCCTTACCAACCCCCTACCCGAGATAATCGAGTTCTTCAGCGATTTCGTGAACAATCCGGCACCCGAAGGAATGGAGAGCCTGTCGGAGATCGTATCGCGCCTCGGAAGCTTCATGATGGAGATTGCAAGCGATAGCGACGAATGCGTGCTGCTTGCCACGCATGCCATCGCTATGAAGGGCGCCATAGAGTACCTCACACCCGATTCCAACGGCAAGTACTGGAGCATCTACTTCCCCAATTGCGTGGTCTACGAAACCGAGTTTTCAAATGGCAAGTATTCGGTTCCCGTTCAAGTCGAGATATAGAAACAGCGCATCGCTGATGCGATGCGCTGCATTCAACAGTGATGTCTAGGAGACGATCAGGCCAGCGTGGCTGCGATGATCGCCTTGATCGTGTGCATGCGGTTCTCGGCCTCGTCGAAGACTATCGACCTCTCCCCTTCGAATACCTCGTCGGTGACCTCCATGCAATCCAGACCGAAGAGCTCGTGGATCTTGGCGCCTGTATCGGTCTCTAGATCGTGATATGCGGGCAGGCAATGCATGAACTTGCAATCGTTTGCTCCGTTGTCGAGCAGCTCTGCCGTGACGCGATATGGCTCGAGGTCGCGAATGCGCTCCGCCCAGACATCCTCCGGCTCGCCCATCGAAACCCAGACGTCGGTGTAGATGACGTTGGCGTCCTTCGTGGCAACCAAAGGATCGGTGATGAACTCGATGGTCGCGCCGGTCTGCTGCGCGATCTCCTTGCATTGGGCGGTGAGCTCGGCGTTCGGGAAGTAGCTCTCTGGAGCGCACGCGACGAAGTTGAGGCCCATCTTGGCGCACCCCACCATCAGCGAATTGGCCATGTTGAAGCGCGCATCGCCCATATAGACGAACTTGATGCCCTCGAGCTTGCCGAAATGCTCTCGAATGGTGAGGAAATCGGCGATGATCTGAGTCGGATGAAACTCATCGGTGAGACCGTTGTACACGGGAACTCCTGAAAACTCGGCCAGCGCCTCGACGCGTTCCTGCCCGAAGCCGCGGTATTCTATGGCATCGAACATCCTGCCGAGAACGCGCGCGGTATCCCTGATCGACTCCTTCTTGCCGATCTGAGAGGCCTTGGGGTCGAGGTAGACCGCATGCATGCCCAGATCGGCCGAGGCAACCTCGAACGAGCATCTGGTGCGCGTGCTGGTCTTCTCGAAGATGAGCGCGATGTTCTTGCCGTAGCAATACTTGTGCAGCTCGCCGGCTTTCTTCTTGGCCTTGAGCTCGGCAGCCAGATCGAGCAGGTACGCAATCTCCTCTGGCGTGTAATCCAATAGCTTCAGGAAGCTCCTACCCTTCAAATCCATCTCTATAAACCTTTCGCGCAGACTTCCTTGATGATCTCGAGGGCCTCTTCCAGCTTCTCCATCGGGATGTTGAGCGCTGGAATCAGCCTGACCTTGCTCTTCGCGGTGAGGCAGAGAACGCCCTCCTCGATGCATTCGTTGACGATCTCCTTGGCAGGCCTGTCGGTGACGAACCCGACCATCAGTCCCATGCCGCTGACGCTCTGGATGCCCTTGGCGCCTTCGAGCTTGCGCCTGATGTACTCGCCCTTGAGCTTGATTGCGTCGAGCAGCGTCGCGTCGATGCGGCTGAGGATGCTGATCGCACCCGCGCAGGCGACAGGATTGCCGCCGAAGGTGGATCCATGGTCGCTTGGCCCGAAGACATCGGCGACCTTCTCCCCCATCACACAGGCGCCGATGGGCAGTCCTCCCCCGAGGCCCTTGGCGGTTGTGAAGACATCAGGTTTGATGCCGTAGTGCATATAGGAATAGAGCTCGCCGGTGCGGCCATTGCCGGTCTGCACCTCGTCGATGAGCAGAAGCGTGTCGCTCTCCTCGCAATACGCGGCCAACGCCTTGACGTAATCTTGCTCGAGAACGTTGACTCCTCCCTCGCCTTGGATGCACTCGATCATGATCGCCACTGCGTCGCAGTGCTTCGCGATCGCCAACGTAGCTTCGATATCGTTTGCGGGTGCGTAGGCGAACCCTTCTGGAAGGGGCTGGAAATCCTTGTGGAAGACATCCTGCCCGGTTGCAGCCAGCGTACCCAGCGTCCTTCCATGAAAGCCGTTCTCCAGCGTGACGATGACGGGGTTCTTCCTTCCCAGCACGTCCTCGCCGTACTTGCGTGCGACCTTGATCGCGCACTCGTTCGCCTCGGCGCCCGAGTTGCCGAAGAAGACCTTGCTCATACCAGTGCGCTCGCAAATCAGCTTCGCCAGCTCTGCGCAGGGCTGAGTGTAGTAGAGGTTGGAAGCGTGCTGGATCTTGCCAAGCTGCTCGGTAACGGCCTTGATCCAATCGGGGTCGCTGATGCCAAATGATGTTACAGCGATGCCGGATCCGAGGTCAATGTACTCCTTGCCGTCGGAGTCGATTGCAATGGACCCATGTCCGTCGACGAGTTCGATCGGAAAGCGCCCGTACGTGTTGGCTACGTACTTCTTGTCAGTCTCTGCGATCCAAGTCGTCATGCGATCGCCTCCTTGGCATATGCGATTTGCTCGAGCACCGATGCCTTGGAGGTCCCACCCGCGGAGATCCTGCGTTCGACGCAGTTCTTAAGATCGATCGCGTCGTATACGTCCTCCTCGATAAGGTCGCAGTGCGACCGGAAGGACTCGAGAGGCAGCTTTTCCAGCACTTGGCCCGTCTCGATGCACTCGCGAACAAGCTGCCCTGAGATCTTATAGGCGCTGCGGAACGGCAGCCCTTTGCGC
>JAFWGD010000263.1 GCA_017515355.1 Coriobacteriales bacterium | reverse complement strand
GCAAGGCCGAGCCAGTGCCGCTCATTCCCATACGAGTGGGTCAACAAGAACTCATTCGAGGAGTGCCCAGGGCTCGCCGCACTCCTAGAGCGGTAGGCTGGAACATCCCCAAATTAAGAAAAGAGCGGACGGGAAGCCCATCCGCTCAGTGAAGCTATCGTTTGCGCAGGTGCTAGACGACGATCGACATTCCCCCGTCGTGCACTTGGATGGTACCGGTGATCTGCGAACCTGCGGGAGACGCGAGGTAGACGCAGTGCGCGCCAAGCTCCAGGCCGTCGCCGAAGCGGTGCATCGGCATGACCCTCTCCGAGTTCTCGATCATTTCCTGCGGCAGATCCGCATCGAGATCCGAATGGAACGGCCCCGGAAGGATGTTGTTGACGCGGATGCCGTAGTCGCCGAACTCTATCGCCCAGAATCTCATGATGTGGTCGAGGGCCGCCTTCGACGCATGATATGGCGGGTTGGGATGCATCGGGGCATCGCTGACGCGGATCGAGCCAATCGACGAGATGTTGATGATGCTGCCGCCTGTGCCGTGCTCGACCATTTCCCTGCCGAAGACATAGACCATGTTCGCAGGGCCGTGAAGGTTCGTGTTGATGACCCTGTGCCACTCGGAGAGGTCGGCATCGTCGAGGAAGCGCGTGACCGTTGCCACGCCGGCGTTGTTGACGATGACATCGATGTGATCGAACTCCTTGAAGACCTCTTCCCTGGCGGCCTTGACGCTATCGAGGTCGCTGACGTCGCAGCGCACCGCAAAGCACTTGATGCCATAGTCGGCTTCGAGCTGCGCGGCGATCTTGGCACCGAGCTCCGCGTTGCGCGCAAGGATCGCGACGTTTGCGCCGCTCTGCGCGAATGCAGTGGAGATGCCGAGGCCGAGGCCGCGCGCCCCACCTGTGACGATGACGTTGTATCCCTTGACGCTGAAAGCGCTATCCATGTTCTCGATCGGAGGGGTGACGACTGGCATTGCAGCTCCTTTCTGCTATTGGCGGATGAAGGCGTTTGGCGTTTGCGCAGCTAGTTGCGGATGTAGCTGCCGAGATTGCCTCCTGTGAAGTGGATCACATCCTTGCTCAGGGACGGCACGAGGATCGGGCTATGCGCGATGTTTCGCGGCGCGAAGATCAGGGTCGGCTGGCGGAAATCTATGTACTTGCCATCGAGCTTGAACCTGATATGCGCGCCGAGCTGGCCCGGATTGTCCGGGTCGTTGCCGAGGAACCCGACGAATTCGTCCATGTCCGCGTGGACATGCTCCGGCGGACCATCGTCATTGCTCTGATGGAACCAGACGCACTCCATGTAGGGCGCACCGGCAAGCTTTGCACCATCGATCCAAAGGATCTCGCTCAAAAAGCCCTCAGGCGCCTCGGGCATGATCCCGCTGACAGGCTCATAGCGCTCAACGTGGTTGCTCGCGTACTTGCCCTCAGGAGCGGTTGCCTCGGCGGGCTCGCTGGCATATTCGCTGGTTTGGGGATGAGTGACGAAATGGATGAAGGGCTTCTCCATGTCGAGCACCTTGATGTTGCCGTGCGCGACGCCCTTGGGAACGAAGACGAAGCACGATTCGGTGATGGTCAGCGTGTCGTTCTCGATCTGGAAGCTCACAGTGGCGCTCAGCTTCTCCGGGGAATCGGGGTTGTTTCCGACGAACATGTGCAGCTCGTCTGATGCGTGCTTGCGCAACCCGGCAACCTCGAGCGGCGCTTTGATCCAGGATGCGGAAGCCAGCAGGCAGCGTTTGTTATGCTCGCCTGAGAAGGTGACGATGGGTGCGATTGCATCTGCGGGAACCGCGCCGAAATCAGGCGCCTTGCAGTCTCCCGGAAGCACGTAGAAATCGCGTCTGTTCATTTCGATCTCCCCAAATATGCGGAATGGAACCAAAGGCCTTAGCAATCCAATTATGACGTATGAGAATGCGTTTTAGTAGCCCTGTGCAGGCGCTTTTCAGGGGTTTTGCTGCGCTAATGCCGCGCGGCAAGCTCTGCGACGGTCTCGGGACCCTCCTTCGAAAGTTGCCAGAGATAGATGCTGGCGACGGTCGAGAAGGGGTGGTACGGAGCCGAGAGCTCCTCGAATCGCGCTTGCGTCAACTCGTCTGGGGCGAGGCCGTAGAGCATGCACATTCCGCGTCTGATGCCCGCATCGCCGAAGCTGATGACATCGGCGCGCTCGAAGGCGTGGATGAGCAGCATCTCCGCAGTCCACTTCCCTATCCCGCGAAGGGCGACGAGCCTGCGCTCGATTTCGGCATCGGGAGCGCTGCGCAGAGCATCCAGGTCGAGCTCGCCATCGACGACCATCCGCGCAATTCCGCACATGTACTCGGCTTTCTTGCGTGTGGTCCCGCAGGAGTGGAGCGCCTCGGGAGCCAGGCTAGCAAGCGTGGCGGGAGTTGGCGGATCGCCCGCAATGGCGCAGATGCGCCCCCAGATGCTCGATGCGGCCTTGAGGCTGATCAGCTGGTCGTTGATCGCTCGGACCAGCGCGACAAAGGGGTCGTCCTCGACGGGACGTCTGGGCAAGATGCCGTGCGAATCGTAGTAGTCGATCAGACGTGCGAAGGCGGCATCGGCGTTGCGCAGATGCTCGAGCTCGGTGCGTCCATATGCGAAGTCATGGGCCATGGGGATAGTGTAAACGCTGCGACACGGGGCTGCTACAATAATGGCTAAGTTAGGAGGAAGCCATGACATACGCGCAATGGTACGAAGGCTCGCCGATAGGCAGGATCTACCTCACATCCAACGGCACCGAACTCACTGGGCTGTGGTTCGACACGCGTCAGAAATACTGGAAGGCGCTCGATGACGACAAGCTCGTCGACCTGCCGATCTTCGACCAGACGCGCGCGTGGCTCGACACCTACTTTGCAGGAAAGGATCCAGGTGCGATCCCTCCCGTCAACCTTGACCAAGTGAGCCCGTTTCGGCGCATGGTGTGCGAGGAGATGTGCCGAATAGGCTATGGCGAGCTGACCACCTACGGGGCGATCGCTAAGGCGCTGACGAAGCGCACAGGCAAGAACGCCTCGGCGCGAGCGGTTGGCGGGGGAGTCGGCCACAACCCGATCAGCATCATCATCCCCTGCCATCGCGTCGTCGGAGCGGGCGGAAACCTCACCGGTTACGGCGGAGGCATGCATCGCAAGATCGCGCTGCTAGAGCTCGAAGGGTTCGACATGGCGGATTTCAAGATTCCGACCAAGGGCACCGCACTATAAGCTCAGAGCGGATTGGAAGGACGCCGCATGGCCACGATAGACGTCGACAGGCTTCGTGATTACCTGCTGGATTACTGCGGTTCGGCGATGTTCTCGGGATTCCCCGCCGCGCTGATAGACGTCATCGACATCCAGCGCGCAAACGGCATCGAGCTCTGCAAGATGGCCGAGAGGCTCGGCATCGACCTTCGCAGATTCGAGGTCAAGCGGGATCCCGGCGACGACAAGGCTGCCTCCTAGAAGTCGTCCTCCTCTTCGGGCAGGCAGTGCACCTTGAGCTTGTCGTTGCGCTTCGCGATATCATGCCCAACCTGGCAGATCGAGCGCATCCATTCCGCGCAGCCATGGCGCGTGGGCGGAACTAGAACCAGCGCGGTAAGGTCGCAGGTATCCCCAAGGCAGTCGGCGAGCGCATCGAGATTGCCCCCGAAGTACTCGGGAAAGTCCAACTCGTCGGCGATGTGCGCCAGCGCCTCGTCAAGCGACTCGAAATCGCCCTCGCGCACCACAACCTCGTTGATGAAGACCTGCTTATCCATATCAAACTCCCCGCTCAGTAGAGCTGCTCGAAAGTCTCGTAATGGTCCTCGGTGTAGAAGACCAGCCCGTCATTGCTGTATACGATGCGCTTCACCCCACGTGATTTGCCCCTGGTGTCGATATCGCACTCGTAGTACTTGCGCCCCTTGGCCGTGGGCAGCTTCTTCTCGTAGTTGCCGAAATGGTCTCCGCCGATCGACATGCCCGGGCACGCCTTGCCGAGGTTGTTCTCGGAGCTGCGCCAACCGGCATCCTGCGCCTCCTGCTTCGTTATGTAGTTCGAGGGCAGATGTCCGTAGGTGTGGATGTAGAGGGCGACGTCCTCCTTGCTCGTGTAGCTGCCATCCTCGTCGATGGCGGACTTGGGAGCCGAGGGTTGCCCATCGAGCTTCGAGGAACCTCCGTTCCCAGGCTCAGAGGGATCGACCGTATCGGGATCGGGCTCATCCGGGCTATCCGGAGAGGCTGGCTGCTCAATGCCAGGGTCGTCGCCCGGGTTGTCTGGCTGGCCTCCCCCGCCCCTATGGCATCCGAGCAGCAGTGCACCGGCGAGCGCAAAGATCAGCGTTGCCAGAAGGATTGGGGTGCGCTTTGCGAATCTCGAAGCCATCCTCGTTGCCCGTCCTTGTTGAAAGCGCTAGAAGGTCCTGTCGACATCCCACTCCGTGAGCACGCCGAGCAGCGGCTCCTTGGGATTTCCGCTCTGCGTCACGAAGACCATGCCGAGGCACCTGCCCGATGCCCTGGCCTTCTCGAAGCGGTTGTCGAGG
>JAFWGD010000262.1 GCA_017515355.1 Coriobacteriales bacterium | reverse complement strand
TTTCGCCGGAAGCTCGGCTTCGACCGCCCATGCGGGGCGATAGTCATGGAGGAGCTCTTCGGTGTTGTCGGAGAGAAGGGCCCTTCCCGCATCCTTCGCGCTCATCGGCTCCGCCCCCAGTTCCCGAAGAAGCGCTTGGCGAAGGCCTGCGGCTTCTCGGCCTCCTTGGCGGGCTCGCCTGCGCGAACTGTCTCAGCATCAAGCTCCTTCTGCGCTTTGATGTACTTATCGAGCTTCTTCGCCGTATCGGCTCCGATGATGCCCGACTTCAAGAGCTTCGCGACGCTCTCGGGAATGCGCTTCTGGCTTCCGCGGATCGTAAGGAAGGGATTCACGAAGGGCTCGATGCCGACGAGCGCGACATCCCTCTTCGCGATGGATGAGACCTTCGCCTGCGCGAGCGCGATCTCCGAATCATCCACGCCGAAGACCGCGAAGCGGATCTTGGAGAGCGTGGACTTCGCGACGAAGTCGTTTAGGGGCCGCACGCCGTCTTTGTCTGCCACGGTCAAGGACCACTGCCCCGTCGGCGTCATGAACGACGACCACACGGCGATGTTGGCTTGGTTGAACTCCCTATACTCGCTTTGCTGCGTGCTCGTCCTGTTCTTCGTCTTGAACCATGAGACCGTCCCCTGATCGAGCACGATGTAGTCATAATCGATCGCATTGGGAACGTTCGCGGTATCGCCCGCATAGATGCCGATGCCGAAATAGTTGTACCCTCCATCCGGCAGCGGGGACGTGGCGGTCGGGAAGCATTCCTTGAGCTCAATGAAATGGCGCTCCGGAAGCACGAGGGCCGTGCGATACCCGATCGCGCGAAGCGATGAGGCAATCGAGATCGCAAGGTGCGTCGAGCCGTTTCGGTCCGCGCACTGGAATACGCAGACCGAGACCATCTTATGAATCCGCTCCTCACCCGAAGCGACCTCCTCACAGGCGATGTCGCTTGCCGCCTTGCGCGCATATTCGCGCCCGGACATCACATGGGAGAGGTACTTCTTGCGCGGTCCGTTCAAGGCCAGATCGAGCGCTGCGGCATACATGTCATAGCCCGCCTCGCCGGTAGGCCCCGCCAGATGCGTCACGCCCGCCTTGTATAGTTCCGTGAAGATCGGGTCGTACTGCTCGCGCAGCGCATCCCCCACAAACGCGATCCTCGGGAGCGTGAGCGAGGCTGCCTCGGGAGTCTGCGAGAGGACCTTCGCCCGCTTCGCCAGCTCCACGATCACCTCATCGGCAAGCCCGCAATCGAAGACGATGAGCAGATCCGCCTTGAATCTCAGCGCATCCTTATAGATATCGACCGTCTTCGAACCCAAGCCGGCATTCTTCGTCTCGAACTCCTCGAACGTGTGCTCGACGAGCGCGACCTGCTCGGGCGCGCAGACATATGCGATCCTGTTGACAGTCATATGCACTCCTCAGCCGCTAGCTCCCCGTTTTCCGGTAACGATACATCCCCGGAAAACGCCTGTCGGAGCAATAATTAGTACACCCTCTATCCCACTCCTAAATGTGTCCTTTGTCAAGGGTATCTGCGATAGCTCATCTTGCCATCAACTGGGCGAACGTCCACTCCATCACTGCAATCTATCATCATCGGGACCCCGTCTGAGACGCCGATGTAGATGCCACAATGCCCACCTCCTGCATATTGCGCGCCCGTATAGACGCACACGTCCCCCGGCTGCGGGAAGAGCGCCGGCCTCCACGTGATGAAGGTGTCGGTCGTCCCGAGCCGCACGCTTTTTCCCGTGAGGCACCACGAGACGAAGCCCGAGCAGTCGAACTGGCGCGCTTGCGCGTTGCAGGCGCCCCAGACATATGTGGCTCGCCCGATCATCGAGCGCGCGCGGACGACCGCCTCATCGCCTCCAGGGCGAGCTCGCAGATCATCAGCCGTCATCGAGTCCAAGACCGTAAGGTCGTAGTTCTCCATGATCAGCTGAAGCGAGGAATACCC
>JAFWGD010000261.1 GCA_017515355.1 Coriobacteriales bacterium | reverse complement strand
TGTCGCGAAGGACGAAAGTGATCGGATAGAGCAGAGTGCCTGCATCCATGACTAGCCCCAGCGGAGCGATCATTCGCAAGCTCATGATGTTGGCGGTCATCGTTGCCGCGATGAATGCGGCGGAGACGAAGACCGTCATGGTGGTGTATTTGATCTCCGGTTTCTTGGTTCTGTCCTTCATTGCTTTCCTTGCTTTAAGCTCAAAGTGCGCGGAGGAACGATGGCAGCCCCTCGACCGCCCTGATAAATAGCAGTTGGGCTGGCAACCTTTCGACCGCCAGCCCAACTTTAATCGATTTGCCTATGCGGTTTGCCCTGCGATGCTACTTCTTCGGTACAGGGGTCTCATGCTCCCAGCGCTTGTCGAGATACTGCCTGTGGGAGATGTTGTCGCGACCGGTGACGTAGTTCGACCAGCCGGAGGTCTCGAAGTGATCCCAGTTGACAGGCGGAACCATGTAGCCGATGAGCTTGTCCTCCTCGCCATACTTGTGCAGGCGATGGTATGCGCGGTAGTAGACGCAGAGGCGCTCATTCGGGAAGACCTCGCAATAGCCCATGTGGCTTCCGCCGCACGGTCCGTTGCGCTGGCACTTCGGGCACTGGGTCATCGGGCAGATGTACGCAACCGAGGGAAGTCCGCAGTCGCCGCAGCTCATGCAGCCATAGAGCACGACCTTGCCGACGTTCTCGATGGTGTGCTTGCGATGGTGGCCCTTCTTCCTGTCCTTGCGGGCCATGATGCTCGAGAAGGCTCCGTAAAAGCCGTGTCCGGGATTCATCATGAACTTGTGGACGAAGCGGGAGAGCGCGTAGTTCTTCTGGACGACGCGGCGCTTGTCCGCGGGAGCCTGCGGCCTGCGAACCGGGTGGTAGATGTGATACTTCTCGTCGTAGACGATCTTGTTGAGGCCGGTGGCTTCGTCCTTTTCGTACATGTACCATGCACCGGGCATGCCGAACGAGAGCTCCTGGATGTAATCCATCCAGTTCGCCTCGAACTCGTCGGCCAGCTCGATGACGTGCATGACTGCCTCAGCGTTGAGACCGATGCCGCCGATGTGGCAGCCAGCATAGCCGAGGCCCTTGGCGACGGCGATCTGCTTGGCGGCGCGCTCGAAGCGCTTCGCCTTGCCCTTATCCTCGGCCTTCGACTCCTCCTCGAGGACTGCGACGAGCTCGTCGGAGACGTAGCAGCCAGGGAAGTTGCCGGCGTTCATAGACTTGCCGACGCCCTTGGGGAGAACGAAGATGTTCGCGAAGACCGGGACGTTGCCATGGCCCTGCTCCTTGAGGACGAGCAGCAGCTCCTCCATCTTGCGGGGGTCGAAGCCGATCTGGGACATGATGAACTTGGCGCCTGCGCGGCACTTCTTGTCAAGCTTGTAGTACTGGGTGTAGCCCTCGCCCTCAGTCCACTTGAAGGGGCTGGTGACGACGCCAGGATAGAAGTGGCAGGGCTTGGTGGCTACGGGCTCGCCCTTGCGGCCAGGATATGCCATGCCCTTGTTCATCTCCTGGATCATCTGGACGATGGTGACGGAATCGAGGTCGAAGACCGGGCGCGGGCGGCTGGTGTAGCCGGTCACGGGGTAGTCGCCGGTCATGCAGAGGACGTTCTGGATGCCCCTGCGCTCCATTGCGTAGAGCTGCGACTCGATCTGGTTGCGGTTGCGGTCCTTGCAGGTGAGATGGACGAGCGGGGTCATGCCCGTCTCCTTGATGATGTCCTCGGCGAATGCATCTGCGAGGAGTGCGGGGTTACCGCTTGGATTGTCGGTGATGGAATAGGCTGCGATGCGCGGGTTTCCGGCAAGATCGCGCGCAATCTGCAGCTCGTGCTCCTGGGAGTCCTCATTGGCGCCGCGTCCGGGAATGAACTCGACGGTGATGGCGAACTCGCCGTTCTCGAGAGCCTTTGCCAATCTGTTTTCCATTGATCTTCCTCTTTCATTCCAGTTCCCCTGCGTGGGGAGCTTCCAAGGCCCCTGTACGGAGCCGAATTCCTTGGTGCCTGCCTGCGTTGAGCCGGCAAGTTCGTAAGCGTTAAAAGTCTAACGTTTGTAAGCGGGCATGGAACCACAGTGTGGGCGAGCGCGGTGACTTTGCGGGGCGCGCGGTGACTTCCCCTTGGGCGCAGCTCCTCCCCTAAAGCTCCCAGGAGATGAAGGCCCACTTCGAATAGCGCGAGTAGTCGAGCTTGAGCGGCCGCGGATCGTCGGGGTCATCGTTTTCTACCAGATGCGCGGCGATGAAATCTGCGACGATGGCGCACTCCTCCGGGGTCGGATTCTTGATGTGGCGAAGCCCGCTCTCGATAGCCTGGTCGAGCGTTTCGTATGTCGAGCGTTTGTCCGACTCGATCATGCGAATCTCGGGGCGCAGGCCCATCTGGTATAGGATGTTGTAGGCGTAGATCATGTCGTAGGAGCTGACCGCCTTGCGGCCGAGCGCTTCGAGGAGCCTGTTGTCCTCTGATGGCGAGCTGTCGGTGGTCAGGGTGATGGCGCAGCGCTTGCGCGCAACATGGCATAGCTTGTCTAGCGCAGCGCCAAGGTCATTGACGATTATCGAGCGCGATGCATAGGCCACGTCGACGCAATTCTCGGTGACGCCTCGGGTGCTCCAATCGTCTGTCCAAGACATCTCCAGCGGAAGGATGGAACCGAGATTGCCATTGCGCTCGGTGCCAATGCCCTCATCTGACATGCCCTGCCTGAGA
>JAFWGD010000260.1 GCA_017515355.1 Coriobacteriales bacterium | reverse complement strand
TGGATGAAGGACTCCAAGGGCTGGTGCTACCTCGGAGCCGACGGCAAGATGGTCACAAACGGCTGGGCCAGGGACTCCAAGGGCTGGTGCTGGATGGGCTCCGACGGCTACTGGGTGGCCAACAAGTGGGTCAAGGACGGCGATGCCTGGTACTACATCAAGTCCAACCACTACATGGCAAAGAGCGAGTGGGTGAAGTCCGGCTCGTACTGGTACTATCTGCAGGCCAACGGCAAGATGGCCACGGGGACCATCACCATAGGCAGCAAGACCTACACCTTCGACGACAAGGGCCACTGGGTCCCGTAGCGGCTAAGCTGTGAAATCCCATGCAACAAAACAGGGCCATCCGCGAGGGTGGCCCTGAGCTTTTGACGGTATGTTGGCACGGCGCTAGTCGATCTTGGCGACTTCCTCGGCGAAGCGCTTGTTCGCGTAATCGTCGATCTCCTTCTCGAGCAACTCGTAGATCTCGAGAAGCCTTTTGCCCTCAGCGGTGAGCGTCGATCCGCGCGCGCCATCGCGGTCGATGAGCAGGAAGCCGAAGCCCTCCTCGGTCTCCTTGACGATTCTCCAAGCCTTGCTGTAAGCCATCTTGAGGTTCTTGGCGGCTTTGTTCAGCGATCCATCGTCGCGAACTCCCTTGAGCAAAGCGATCACTCCCTTGCCCAATGTGGCGCCCTTGTCCTCCTTGGCTATGACCGTCATCTTGATAGACAACGCGAGTTCGTCCATCTTGCTCATGCGAGCGTCCTCCTCGTTCAGGAATGCGGAACCGTGGCGCTTCGTACGCCGATTATCCTCATTATAGCATTAAGATTACGAGGGCAAACATCCATTTTAAGCAGGTTAGCAGGGCAAACGCCGCTTTTGCGCAGCTTGCGTGGTTAAATGCCGCGCCGCATGCCCCCTCATGCTAGCCAAGCCAGGTGGCAACTGCACCCTCGACGCCCGCTATCGAAGCCTCGCAAGTGCCGGTGAACCTCAGCTCGAGGCTGTCGAGCATCGCGAGGTTGGCAGGTATCGACTTGCCGCCAGTTTGCTCGGAGATGAGCTCGTTGAGCTGTACGCCGGTGAGCTCGAGCACCTCGCTTGGCAATTCCGCGCCCGCCTCGATCCCGTTGAGCGTGCGGTAGACATCGTAGCCGAACTTCGCCCAATGGGCAGTCGACGCGATCAGCACGGGGCGCTCGGGCCCAGCCTTCTCGACAACGTTCCATGCCACTGCGGTGTGCGGATCGAGCAGATAGCCATCCCTCTCGTAGACCTCGCGGATAGTCGTCAGCGCCTCTGCGTTGGTCGCATAGCCGCAAAGGTAATTCTCCTGCATCTTGGAGCGCGTCTCGTCGTCCACCTCGAAGCGCTTCTTGGTGGAGAGGTCGCTCATCCACTGGCGCACCTTGGAGCTGTCGCGTCCGGTGAGCTCGAAGAGCTGGCGCTCGAGGTTGCTTGATACCAGGATGTCCATCGAGGGCGAAGGCGTAAGTATGAGCTCGCGCTCGGAGATGTCGTAGATGCCGCTTTGGATGAAGTCGGTGAGTACGCGGTTCTCGTTGCTGGCGCAGATGAGCTTGCCGACGGGCGTGCCGATAGCCTTGGCGTACCATGCTGCGAGGATGTTGCCGAAGTTGCCGGTGGGAACGCAGATGTCGAGCAGCTCGCCAGCCTTCAGCGCGCCATCTGCCACCAACTGCGAATAGGCGCTGATGTAGTAGACGATCTGCGGAAGCAGGCGACCCCAGTTGATCGAGTTCGCACTCGAAAGTTTTACGTTGTGCTCGCGCGCGAGCCTCTCGTTGAACTCCACGTCGTTGAAGGTCCCCTTGACCGAGGTCTGGCAGTCGTCGAAGTCGCCGAGCCCGCCGAGGACGAAGACGTTGCCGCCTGCCTGCGTGGCCATCTGCTTGAACTGGATGTCGCTTACGCCGCCATGCGGGTAGAAGACCATGATCTTGGTGTGGGCGCGGTCCTTGAAGCCCTCGAGCGCCGCCTTTCCGGTGTCGCCGGAGGTGGCTACCAGGATGAGGAAGTCCTCGCTGCAGTTGCCGTTCTCGCGCTCGACCTCGATGGCCTTGGAGAAGAAGACGGGCAGGCATTGGAGCGCCATGTCCTTGAAGGCGCTCGTCGGGCCATGCCAGAGCTCCATGACGTGCTTGCCAGGCTCGACCTCGACGATCGGGGTGATGCGCTCGTCGTCGAAGTTGTCGGCGTAGACGATCTCCATCAGCTTTGCGATCTCGTCGTCGGAGAGGTTGGTCTCGAATGCGGAGAAGATCCTTGCGGCACGAGCGTGGTAGGGGAGCTCGGACAGTGAGATGATCTCATCGAGCGAAAGCTTCGGGATGCGCTCGGGCACGAGCAGCCCGCCACCAGGTGCAAGGCCCTTGATGATTGCCTGCGTGAAGGAGAGGGGGCTCTCCATGGCTGCGCGAGTATCGATGTATCCGTTCGTCTTCTCCGCCATTTTTGCTCCAAATCGTCAGTTCGCCAGCTTTAGGCAATTGCAGCGAATCCACGCTGCTCTATACTAGCTACGTTGTACAATCATCATACCCGCAAGGGGCTTTTGCCCATCATTCAACTTCTGCGAATGCATGCGGGTTTAGCGGCGTGAACCGTGGTTTCCTCTAGGAGGTTCTATGAAGTATGCGGTTGTGATCCTAGATGGGGCATCTGGTTGGCCACTCGACGAGTTCGGCGGGCTCACTTCGCTGGAAGCCGCCGAGACTCCCAATCTAGATTTCATGGCGGCTCGCGGAATGGTCGGCATGGCCAAGAACGTTCCCGACGGCATGGAGTGCTCATCCAACGTCGCGTGCACCTCGATCATCGGCTACGACCCTGCGCAATACCCGATCGGCAGGGGAGCGATCGAGGGCTACAGCGCGGGCGTGGTGCTCGAGCCAGGTCAGGTGGCTCTGCGCGTCAACCTCAGCAATGTGCAGGACGGCCGCATGTTCAGCTACTCTACCGACAACATCTCCTCCGAGGAGCTCAGTCCGATCGTCGATGCGCTAAAGGAGCAGCTCGACGACGATACCTTCACTCTGCACAAGAGCGTGGGATTCCGCGCGATCCTCGTGGTGACGGGGCATCCCGAGATCATGGAGTGCAGCTTCCACGCCGGGCACAACATCACAGGCGAGCCCATCGCTGACAAGTATCCCACCGGCCCCGGCTCCGACATCCTCACCAGCTACATGAAGCGCGCGGACGCCATCCTCGCCGATCTCGAGATCAACCGCGAGCGTGAGGCTTCGGGCAAGCTGCCCGTCAACTGCGCTTGGGTGTTCTGGCCTGGGATGCGCCCCGATTCGATGGAGCCCTTCTCCGAGGTCTACGGGAAGAGCGCCGCGATGCAGTCGGGCGTCGACCTGCTCAACGGGCTCGCCGCGCTCACCAGCATGCGCCGATGCAGCTTCGCTGGAATCACAGACGGTCCCGACACCGACTACGTCGCCTGCGGAGAGGGCGCGCTCGAGATGCTCGAGGATAGCGACGTGATCTTCGTCCACATCGAGGCCCCCGATGCCGAGGGCCACGACGGCAACGCCCCGGGCAAGAAGGCCGCCATCGAGGCGATCGACCGCGAGGTGCTCGGCCGGCTGCTCGGCTATGCGAAGCGCCACGACCTGCGCATCATGGCTTCGCCTGACCACCCGACGCCGGTTGCCTCGAGGAAGCACGCCCATGAGCCCGTTCCGTTCGTCCTCTACGGCCCGGGCATCGAGCATAACGGCGCCTCGCGCCTGACAGAGGACGAGGCGCGCGCGACGGGCTTGCTCGTATCGCCCGGCCACAAGATGATGGGAATCCTGCTCGGCTAGCCACGGCGCGAGCAGCACGCTTAGGAAGGAGCCTTCGATGGCAAAGGAGAACAGCTTCGACGTAGTGTCCGTGGTCAACATGCAGGAGGTCGACAACGCCTATCAGCAGACTCGCAAGGAGATGGCGCAGCGCTACGATCTCAAGGGCAGCGGCTCTAAGATCGATTTCGACAAGAGCAAGGGCGTCTTCACGCTCAGCGCGCCCAGCGAGTTCGTCGCCAACCAGGTGATCGACGTGCTCAACTCCAAGCTCATCAAGCGCCAGATCGACATCGCCGCCATCAAGTGGAGCGAGCCGCAGTCTGCATCGGGCATGACTATCAGGATGTACGGCTCGATCATCATGGGCATCGACCAGGACACCTGCCGCAAGATCAACAAGGACATCAAGAACCTGAAGTTCAAGGTCAAGGTGACCATCGAGGGCGACAAGCTCAGGGTCTCCTCGGCCAGCCGCGATACCCTTCAGGAGGTCATCGCGTTTCTCAAGGAGCAGGACTACGGCCAGCCGCTCCAGTACGTCAACTACCGCTAGGAGCGTCGCTGCGTGGATAGGCGAGCTGAGGGAACGATTGGAGGATCGAGCGCCGCGGCGGTGCCGACGGTGCGCTTCATCACGCTCGGATGCGCCAAGAACGAGGCCGACACTGACGCCATGCGAGCCCGCGTTCTCGAGGCGGGCTTTGCGGTTGCCGACGACGAGCCGGCCGACGTCATCGTCATCAACACCTGCTCGTTCATCACCGATGCAACGCAGGAGTCGGTAGACGCGATCCTCGAGCTGGTCGACGAGCGTCTAGCCGCATCCGATGGCGAAGGGCGCGCGGTTGTGCTCGCCAGCGCCAAGATCGTCGTGACGGGCTGCATGCCCTCGCGCTACGGCCCCGAGCTCTCGCAGGAGATTCCCGAGGTCGACCTCTTCCTTCCCATCAAAGAGCAGCCGCGCATTGCGGAGGTCGTCGCCGAGCTCGTCGGCGAGCCTGCGGGCAACTCCAGCTGCGCTCAGCGCGTCTTCCGGACCGCCGATGCTCCTTTCGCATATGTGAAGATCTCCGACGGGTGCAGCCGGTTCTGCTCCTTCTGCACGATTCCGTTCATCCGCGGGCCCTATGCCAGCCGCAGCGCCTCCGATATCGTCGACGAAATTGCCTTTCTCGTGGCCGGCGGCGTGCGCGAGATCATCCTCATCGGCCAGGACACAGGCATCTGGGGCACCGATCTCGATAGTCCGGAGCTCTATGCGCCGCTCGCCCAGCCTACGTTGGCTGAGCTGCTCGATTACGTCTCCGCGCTCTTCCCCGATACGTGGATTCGCGTGATGTATCTGCAGCCCGAGGGAATCAACAGCCGCCTGCTCTCCGTGATGGCGGCGCACTCCAATATCTGCAACTACCTCGACATCCCTCTGCAGCACACCAACGCCAAGGTGATCTCCGAGATGAACCGCACTGGCGATGGCAGCTCCTACCTCGCAACCGTCAGGCACATCCGCGAAAGCTTCGACGACATCATGGTGCGCACGACGCTCATCGCGGGGTTCCCGGGAGAGACCGAGGAGGAGTTCGATGAGCTGCTCGACTTCGTGGAAGAAGCGGAGTTCGACTTCGCAGGAGTATTCGGATACTCGCAGGAGGAGGGGACCGTCGCAGGCGACCGCGGCGACCAGGTGGACGATGACGAAATCGCGAATCGCGCGCAGATCCTCACGGATACGGCTGAGCGCATCGGATTCGCGCGAATCAGAAGGCGTATCGGCAGCATCTGCGAGGTGCTCGTCTGCGGCATCGTCGACGACGATGAGCTCGAGTTCGAAGGCACCCTCGGCGCCCGCAAATCCGCCGATGACGGACAGCATTCTCGAAAGTGGGGGCGCGCGTTCTTCCAAGCACCCGACGTAGATGGGATAATCACGTTCGATGCGGCAGATTGCAGCGTCGGCGATATCTTGGCTGTCGAGATAGTCGATAGCGCCGGCTATGACCTCGAAGGGGTTGTTCGTGGCAAGGTCTAAGAAGAACGCCTCCGAATGGAATACCTTGGCCAACAAGGTGACGATCATCAGGATCCTCTTCATCCCGGTCTTCGTCGTCGTCATCCTTACCAACTGGCCGCAGTGGTTCTTCGGCAACGATCCCCAGCTGCTGCACATCACGCAGATCATCCAGCCTTGGATCGCAATGGCCATCTACTCCATCCTCGCGCTGACCGACGGCCTTGACGGCTATCTCGCGCGCTCGCGCAACGAGGTCACCACCCTCGGCAAGTTCCTCGATCCCATCGCCGACAAGATCCTCGTGGCGGCGGCGCTTATCGCCTTCGTCGAGCTCAGGGACATTCCGGCGTGGGTTGCGCTCGTCATCATCTCCAGGGAGTTCATCGTCTCCGGCTTGCGTATGATAGCAGCTTCGGAGGGAATCGTGATCGCCGCGGGCAAGTCGGGAAAGATCAAGACCGCGCTGACGCTCGTTGCGATCATACTCTTCATCATCAAGCGTACCGAGCTCGTCATGTCGCTGCCAAAGGCAACCTATCGGCTCATCTACCTCGGCTGCTGGACTGTGATGACTGCCGCGCTGATCATGACCATCGTCTCGCTGTTCATCTACTTCGCGCAAGCGCGCTACCTCTTCGGCGGCAAGTCCGATATCGCTGCTGCTCGCGAGAGCGTCGCGAAGAATATCATCGAGAGAGCCAGCGAAATCGGCGTGCATGTCGCTACCGCCGAGAGCTGCACCGGAGGCATGATCGGCCAGACACTCACCTCGGTGCCCGGCTCCTCGCAAGCGTATGAGGGCAGCATTGTGAGCTATTCGAACTCGCTCAAGCGCAAGGCGCTCGGCATCGAGCAGGGTACGCTCGATGAGTTCAGCCCTGTGAGCGAGGAGGTTGCCAAGGAGATGGCCGAGGGCGTCAAGGGCGCGGTTCTCCGTCGCTTCGACGAGAACGAGCGCATCGCGATATCTACGACGGGAGTCGCTGGGCCCGGTGCCGATGCCGACGGCAACCCGGAGGGCCTCGTCTGGATCGGAATCTCCGGCTGTGGAGAGACGCTTGCGCGCAAGTTCAACTTCTCGGGCGATCGCGAGTCGATTCGCGCACAGGCGACAGAGGCCGCGCTGAAAATGCTCGAGGAGCGTCTGCTTACGCTGTAAGGCCAGGCGCCGTTGCGACTGGCTTTTCGTGCCGCTCGCTTCCCTGTTAAGATTTTGCTTGGAATTCGTTTGGAATCCATTTGGCCGTGGCTTGCCATCTGGCAAGAATCGCCACCTACCATGTCAATAAGCCTCCTGAAGATGATTTCCGGAGAGTGATTGACTACGAACAAATGTTCGTATATGCTAGAACGGTCAGCTAACAACGCGATTGCAACACAAACGAGCCAGGCGTTGCTGTGGCACCACGAAAGGGTTGAAGATGGACGCAGACAAATCGAAGATACTCGAAACCACCACCGCACAGATCGAGAAGCGCTTCGGCAAGGGCGCTATCATGAAGCTCAGGGACGGGAACACCAACTGGGAGATCGGAGTCATTTCCACGGGCGCGCTCCCTCTCGATGCCGCGCTCGGCATCGGTGGAGTCCCACGCGGAAGGATCATTGAGATCTACGGGCCCGAGTCCAGCGGCAAGACCACCCTCGCGCTGCAGATCATCGCAGAGGCGCAGGCAGCAGGCGGAACGGTCGCGTTCATCGATGCGGAGCATGCGCTCGATCCGGGTTATGCGGCGCGCATCGGCGTCGACATCGACAACGTCCTCATCTCCCAGCCAGACACCGGCGAGCAGGCGCTCGAGATCTGCGACATCCTCGTTCGCTCAGGCGCCATCGACGCAGTCGTCGTCGACTCGGTTGCGGCACTGGTCCCTAAGGCCGAGATCGAGGGTGAGATCGGCGATGTCACGGTCGGCCTCCAAGCCAGGCTCATGAGCCAGGCGCTGCGCAAGCTAGCAGGTTCGCTCTCCAAATCCAACACCACTTGCATCTTCATCAACCAGCTGCGCGAGAAGATCGGCGTCATGTTCGGTAACCCCGAGACCACCACCGGTGGACGCGCGCTCAAGTTCTTCTCGTCGGTTCGCATCGACATCCGTCGCGCTGACACCATCAAGAGGGATGGCGAGTCCGTCGGCATCAGGTGCCGCGCCAAGGTCGTCAAGAACAAGGTCGCTCCGCCTTTCAAGCAGGCGGAGTTCGATCTAATGTATGGCGAGGGAATCTCCAAGGAGGGCTGCATCCTCGATATGGCAGTCGAGGAGGATATCGTCCACAAGTCCGGAGCCTGGTACACCTATGGCACTGAGAGGCTTGGCCAAGGGCGCGAGGCTGCCAAGGAGACGTTGCGCCTCAATCCCGATCTGCGCGATGAGATCGATACCAAGGTCAGGGAGGCAATCGGCCTGATCCACTCCGATGAGGCCGAAGAGCTAGACAAGCCGGTGGACTTCGTCATCGACGAGTAAGGGCAGCCTGCAATGTCCAAAGCATTGCGAACCAATGGGACGTTCGGTTCGTCCGGCAGTTCCGGCAATTATGAAGACAGCGGCGCTGGTGGCTCGAAGGGGGCTGCCAAGCGCCGCGATTCTTCTGATGCTTCCGATCCCGAGAAGAAGGCAGAGAAGCCCAAGGGCTACAAGGAGTGCTACACCAAGATGCTCAACCTTCTCGCAATGAGGGATTTCACCGAGCTCTCGATGCGCGAACGCTTGCTCAAGGCCGAATTCCAGCCTACCGATGTGGAAAAGGCTGTAGCTAGAGCCGTCGAGCTTCGTTACATAGATGACAATAGATTCGCCCAGGCATTCGTCAGACAGAAATCAGAGAGCGGATGGGGCAGGGGAAAGATCGCGCGCGAGCTGGAAAAGCTTGGGATTCCCTCCGATGAGTGCGCTGATATCCTTGGAGAGCTTCTGTCGGAGGACGATGAGCTCGAACATGCTCTGCGCCTTCTGCAAAAGCACCGCACTAGCGCCAAGAATGCACGCGATGCCCACTACAGGTATCTTTTGGGGAAAGGCTTTTCGCCAGCTATCTGCGCCAAGGCCCTTCGCAAGCTCGACCTTTAAGCATCCACGATCTAAATGCCGCAAAAAATGAGGAAGGCCCTTGCGGGCCAACCTCATTGAAGCGATTTGTTAAGGAAGTCGGTCTCGAGCTTTAGTGTCGTCCATCACTATTGCTTTTGACAGTTATTATTATGCAAGCAAGTTGTTAAGATATTGTGGTGACGGAATGTGTTGTTGATGGAGTTTTGTGAAGATTCTCCACCATAAACGCCATTTTTGAAGTTTTGATGATGGAAAGCCTGCCCGACAACGATATGCGTACGATCGCCATGAGGGTTGCCTACAAGGGTGAGCCCTTCTGCGGGTTTGCCCGCCAAGAAGGGCTGCAGACGGTTCAGGGCGAAATCGAGAACGCACTGCGAATCCTCTTTCGCGAGAGCATCGAAACCGTCTGCGCTGGCCGCACGGATTCCGGAGTCCATGCGATCGGCCAGGTTGTCAGCGCGCAGATTCCCCGGCAGCTGCTCGAGGGCAGAACCGAGGAGAGCATGCTGCGCTCCCTCAACGCGCTGACCCACGATGCAATCGGAATCAAGAGCTTGCGCTACGTCCCAGATGGCTTTTCCGCGCGCTTCGATGCGCTCTGGCGCGAATACAGGTACCGCCTCGCATTCGGAGCCAACAAGCCGATCCTCACCGATGAGTTCACTTGGTGGATCGGCTCGATCCGCTCGATCGACATCGAGGCGATGCGCCAGGCCGCAGAGCTGATGGTGGGCGAGCGCGACTTCAAATCCTTCTGCGTCGCCGCGTCTGCCGAGGGCAAGACCACGATGCGCAACGTAATGGAACTCGAAATCTACGAGGAGAGCGTCCTCGGCGAGCCTGGCATCACATTCCGAATCGTCGGCAACGCCTTCTTGCATTCGATGGTGCGCACGATAGTCGGCACTCTCGTCGAGGTCGGCAGCTCAAGGCGTTCGCCTGAATGGGTCGCGGAAGTCCTCGACGCCAAGGATAGGGGGGCGGCTGGACAGACGGCGCCCGCCAAGGGTCTCATCTTCTGGCATGTCGAGTTTCCGGAGGAGATCGGGGAGATCTAGCTTGGCAATGCAAGAGGCCGATTGACGCTTCCCGCTCTATGGCTAAGCCTCGCAAGCGCTCTTCCAATGCGTTTGCTGCCCTTCCTATAGCCATTTGCCACCAGAATTGTCTATACTGCAGTAAATATGCATTGTTCGAGGTTGCCCAGTGGTTTTCCGCTGGCTCAGATAGAAGCGCCGAGGTTGAGAATGGGCTGGTACGAGGATTCCAAGGGACGCCATTGGTCCTCTGAGGGCTACACGGTGGTCATGCCGGTAGACAACATCCATGCGCCTCTCGGACGCGATGCCTACAACCCACAGCCCGAGTCCTTCTACGAGGTCCCGCAGCAGCCCGAGCCCGAGTCCGAGTCTGTGCCGATTCTGGTGCCGGAGCCGGTGGAAGAGCCCGAGCCGCAGCCTCAGCCTCAGCCTGCACCAGAGCCCCAGCCAGAGCCGCAGACCCCAGCGGAAACCCAAGTCATCGCAACCCCAGAGCCCAAGGAGAAATCGCACGGCTTCCTTGCGTTCATCACTACGATCCTGACGATGCTCGTAATCTTGGTCGTTGCGTTCCAGCTGTTGCTTACCCCGTGGCCGACGCGCCAGTTCGCAAGCTGGTACTCGCAGCCCAACGTGGCGGTTGGCATGTCGAAGGCGCAGGTCGAAAAGGTTGCCGACGCCACGCGCTCTTACGTGAACGGGAATGGCAACGCAGTCTTGCCGCAAGGTCTGGACTACAGATCCGCTTACACCCCGAGCATCATGTCGCATCTTGACGACGTCGCCAAGGTGATCATGATCTCCAGATGCATCGGGTTGGGCCTGCTGATCCTGCTGATAATCTGCATGTGTCGCTATGCGGTGGTGAGCAGGCGCGCCAAGGGCACGCGCCAAGGCTTCAAGATAAAGCGCAGCGAGGCGCGCGCGATGAAGGCCGCCTCGCTGATCCTGATAATCCTAGTGGTCGGCATAGCGGCGTTCGCCTACTTCGACTTCAACACCTTCTTCAAGGTCTTCCATTCGCTCTTCTTCGAAGCGGGCACATGGACGTTCCCGTCCAATTCGCTTCTCATCCTGGCGCTGCCGGAGAAGTTCTGGATTGCGATGGGTGCCCTTTGGGCAGGCCTGACCGTGCTCTTCTCGCTGATTCTGCTATTCGTTGGAATCGGAAAGGGGCATGGAGCTAAGAAGCACCTCAAGTAGCTCGTCGCGATCGTTGGCGACCTCGCCCTCGATCACCTTGTCGAGCAAGAATCCCAAAGCCTTCGCAATCTGCTTGCCCTCAAGGTCTGCCGCCTCGCGCACGTCCGACCCGCTGACCTCCAAATCGCCCAGCGTATAGCATTCGCGCTTGATGATTATGTCTTCGGCGATGCCCCTGATCTCGTCGATGCGCCAGACCTGCTCGGCCGCTTCCGGTCCATGGGCGATGATGTCGGCGCGCTTCAGGTCGAGGATCGAAAGGAAGACGACCTGCCCGAAGTCGCGCAGCGAGC
>JAFWGD010000259.1 GCA_017515355.1 Coriobacteriales bacterium | reverse complement strand
GGAGAGCGCACCCGTGAGGGCACCGACCTCTTCCTCGAGATGAGCGAGTCGGGAGTCATCAACAAGGCCTGTTTGGTCTATGGCCAGATGAACGAGCCGCCAGGAGCACGTCTTCGCGTTGGACTTGCCGGCCTCACCGTTGCCGAGTACTTCCGTGACCAGGGCCAGGACGTCCTGCTCTTCATCGACAACATCTTCCGCTTCACGCAGGCGGGTTCCGAGGTATCGGCGCTTCTCGGTCGTATGCCCTCCGCAGTAGGATATCAGCCCACTTTGGCAACCGAGATGGGCGACCTGCAGGAACGCATCACCTCCACCAAGAAGGGCTCGATCACTTCCGTCCAGGCGATCTACGTCCCCGCAGACGACCTCACCGACCCGGCCCCTGCAACCGCGTTCATCCACTTGGATGCAACCACCGTTCTCTCGCGTTCCATCGCCGAGCTCGGCATCTACCCGGCTGTCGACCCGCTCGAGTCCACCTCTCGTGCCTTGTCCGCCGAGGTTCTGGGCGAGGAGCACTATCGCGTGGCAACCACGGTCCAGAGGATCCTCCAGGAGTACAGCGACCTGCAGGACATCATCGCGATCCTCGGTATGGACGAGCTCACCGAGGAACAGAGGCTCGTCGTCACGCGTGCCCGCAAGCTCCAGCAGTTCCTTGGCCAGCCCTTCCATGTTGCCGAGCAGTTCACCGGCAACCCCGGCAAGTACGTCAAGCTCGAGGACACGATCCGCTCGTTCGCGGCGATCATCGATGGCGAATGCGACCACATCCCCGAGCAGGCGTTCCGCTACAAGGGTGCCATCGAGGAGGTCTACGAGGCTTACGAGGCTATGAAGGACTAGGAGAGCCCTCAGATGGATTCCGTCATGAAATGCGAGATCGTCTCGATGGAGCATCGCCTGTTCACAGGCGAGGCAACCTTCGTCTCCGTTCCGGCGCTCCCCGGTGCGATGGGCTTCTACCCCAAGCACTCGCCGGTCATCGCGCCGCTCGGTTCGGGCATCATCAAGATCGTCAACGGCAATGAGGCCGAGCCGATCCAATATGTCGTGCGCGGCGGATATGTCGAAAACGATGGCGTGCGCGTCACGATCCTTGCGGACTACGCCGAGAACATGGCCGACCTCACCGTGGATGGCCTCAAGCAAAAGATCGCCGGCATCGAGGAGAAGCTCGCCGCGATCGAAGAGGGATACACGAGTCGCATCAGGCTCACGACGCAGGACTTGGAGTGGAACAAGAGGCTGCTTTCGATAGTCGAATCGCAATAGCAGATCTCAATAAGGCAACTTGTTCATGCCATTGAACGGGCGAATAGGAGGCGGTTCGCCCGTTTGTTGTGAATATGGTGTGCGCTCCGCGCGGAGCAACGGGGCATTTGCATTCCCATGCTATATAATTTGAATTCGCGCGCTCAAAGGCGCGCGGGGTAGATTGCGCCCTTATGCACTGATGCCTAAACGATCCGATGCATTGCAAGAGGTAGCTGCCGGATGATGACTTTGAGACATATCGTGGTTCTTGGCCTCGTAGCCTTCTTGGCCACGTATGCGCTCGTTCCGCTCGTGCGCAAGCTCGCGATCAAGGTCGACGCGGTGGATTATCCCGATGCGCGCAGGGTCAACACCGAGCCGATACCTCGCATGGGCGGCCTTGCGATGATCGGAGGTCTGCTCGTCGCAATCGTCGTCGAGCTTCTCGGCGAGCACTTCCTGCATTGGTATGGCTTCTTCACTACGCATACCCTCGGCGTCAACTACCTCATAGTCCTCGCAGGCGCGCTGGTGGTTGCCGCCGTAGGCGTGGTCGACGACATCAAATCCATCAAGCCGCTTGCAAAGCTGCTCGGCCAGATTCTCGGTGCGGTGATAATCACCCTCGGCGGGGTGCTGATCTCGCATGTGAGCAACCCCTTCGGGCCAGGCCTGATCCACTTCGGATGGCTTGCCTATCCGCTAACGGTCATCTACCTCGTGGTCTTCATGAATGCTATCAACCTAATCGACGGCCTCGATGGCCTCGCTGCAGGAATCGTTTGCATCGCGGCCATCGCGCT
>JAFWGD010000258.1 GCA_017515355.1 Coriobacteriales bacterium | reverse complement strand
TATCGCCTTGAGCCTCATAGCCAACGCCTTTCCGCATAGCTGTCGCATGCACTTTTCGCCGTGCGTTCCCGAACAGTATACGCCTCGGCACCAAACCGTGCATTCTGCGCGCTCAACGGGGCGAATCCCCCGTAGCGTCCTTGACACTTTCGCGCGTTAATCTACTATTTTCAACTATGCATCGTATTTCTCGGACATACACGCCTTGCATGGAAATGCTCTAGCCTGGGTCTGGCAGCGCAACGTCGGCTCAGGCGCACATCTCGTCGTTTTCCACCCATTGAAATCGAATTTGCAAGGCACCTTCCCCAATGATTGAGATTCAACACCTTTACAAGATCTACGGCAACTCCGCGGACGCCCATGAGGCGGTCAGCGACCTCAGCCTGACCATCGAAGATGGCGACATCTTCGGAATCATCGGCTCGTCTGGCGCTGGCAAGTCCACGCTTGTCAGGTGCATCAATCTGCTCGAGCAGCCCACCTCCGGGCGCATTCTGATCGATGGGGAGGATATCACCGGATTCAAGGGCAAGCAGCTTCTTGACCTGCGCGCCAGCATAGGCATGATCTTCCAGAACTTCAGCCTCTTCCAGCAGCGCACTGTGCTTCAGAATGTCACCTTCCCGCTCGAGCTGCGCCGCGAGATGAAGAAGGAAGCTCGCGAGAAGCGCGCGATGGAGCTCCTCGAGCTCGTCGACATCGCCGATAAGGCCAAGCGCTATCCGAGCCAGCTCTCCGGCGGCCAGCAGCAGCGCGTGGCAATCGCTCGCGCCCTCGTCAACGGTCCGAAGATCATGCTCTGCGATGAGGCTACGAGCGCGCTGGACACGCGCACCACGGCATCCATACTCGAGCTGCTCAAGAGGCTCAACTCCGAGCTCGGGGTCACGATGGTGGTCATCACGCACTCGCTTGCCGTTGCGAAGAAGATCTGCAACAGGATCGCGGTGCTCTCCGATGGCAAGATCGTCGAGGAGGGGGAGACCCTCGAGGTCTTCAACAACCCGCAGAGCCAGGCCACCAAGAGCCTGATCGCCTACGACAACCTCGAAACGGCAGGTGAGTAGCATGGATTGGCTCACCTCGTTCTTCGGGCAGTACGGCGGACTACTTGCCCAGGGCACCTGGGACACGATCGTCATGGTCGTGCTCTCGACGCTCTTCGCCTACATCATCGGCATCCCCATCGGCGTTCTCGTGACCATCACCGCGCCCAACGGCCTCAAGCCGCGCCGCATAACCTACATGGTTCTCGGATGGATCGTCAACATCGGCCGCTCGATTCCGTTCATCATCCTTCTCGTCGCGCTGATTCCGTTCACGCGGTGGATCGTGGGCACCTCGCTCGGGGTACGCGGAGCCATAGTTCCGCTTGTCGTCAGCGCTGCGCCCTTCGTCGCGCGCATGGTCGAGCAGAGCCTCGCCGAGGTCGATCCTGGGCTCATCGAGGCGGCGCAGAGCTTCGGCGCGAGCACTTGGCAGATCATCTATAAGGTCTTTCTCAAGGAGAGCCTGCCCTCGTTGATCCGCGGAGCGTCCATCACCTTCATCACGCTCTTCGGATACTCGGCCATGGCGGGAACGGTTGGTGCTGGCGGACTGGGCGATATAGCGATACGCTATGGCTACCAGCGCTACCAGACCGATGTCATGGTCGTGTCAGTCATCCTCTGCATCATCTTGGTGCAGGTGATCCAGACGATTGGCGACAGGCTGGCGCGCAGGATCGACAAGCGCCAGTAGACGCGTTGCCGTGCTGAACGGCGCAATTTTGGAATCTTTGCTCCCGTCAGGGGAGTTGGATTTGAAAGAGAAACGCAGAGCATTTACGAAAGGAACGATTATGAACAGAGCAAAGGGCAAGGGCTTCCTGAAGCTGCTGGCAGTCGCCGCCATCGCATGCATGGCTGCGTTGGCCATTGCAGGTTGCGGAAGCAACAACGCGGATCCCGAGGATCCCAACATCAAGGTCGGCGCATCTCCGGCTCCCCACGCCGAGATTCTCGCGCAGGTCAAGGACGATTTGGCAGATCAGGGCTACAACCTCGAGATCGTCGAGTATTCGGACTACATCCAGCCCAACGTTGCACTCAACGATGGCGAGCTTGATGCGAACTACTTCCAGCATCTTCCGTATCTTGAGGATTACAACGCCGAGAACGGCACAGAGCTCGTGAGCGCTGCAGCGATCCACTTCGAGCCGCTGTGCATCTATCCTGGCAAGACCAAGTCGCTCGACGCGCTTGCCGATGGCGCGAAGATCGCAGTTCCCTCCGACACCACCAACGAGGCTCGCGCACTGCAGCTCCTCCAGGCTCAGGGTCTGATCAAGCTCGCTGATGGCGCTGGCCTGAACGCGACCAAGAACGACATCGTCGACAACCCGAAGAACATCGATATCGTCGAGGTCGAGGCCGCCAACCTGCCGCGTACCCTCGAGGACGTAGACATGGCCGTCATCAACGGCAACTTCGCGATCTCCGCTGGAATCGACACCGATACCGCGCTTGCTAGCGAGGATAGCGAGTCCGAGGCAGCCCAGACCTTCGCGAACATCATCGCGGTTCGCGCAGGCGACGAGGACAGCCCGAAGATCCAGGCTCTCGTGAAGGCCGTCCAGAGCCAGAAGGTCAAGGACTTCATCACCGACACCTATGCCGGTGCAGTCATCCCGATGTTCTAATCTCAAGGCTCCATACGGCAACCTAGCCGAATGAAAGGGAGGCGCTGGATGATTCCAACGCCTCCCTTGCTTTGCGTCTGCTCGAGCGCCGCTTCTCGAAGCTAGCGCTCCAGGCACTCCCTCGGCACGAAGCTCCATGCGTACTGGTTGGTGTGCAGCAGCCTGTGCGCCTCGTGGCTGTTGGGCTCGCCGAAGATCTTCTCGTAGGCCTCCTGCACGCTGGGATTCTCATGGCTGAAGCGCAGGTCGGCTCTCCTGTCGAGCTTGTACAGCACCTGCCCGCGGGCCTCGGCCTGCTCGCAGTTGTCCTTGATCGGCTGACCGCCTCCGCCGGCGCATCCACCGGGACAGGCCATGATCTCGACGAAGTCGTACTCCACGGTGCCCTCATCGAGAGCCTCGAGAAGCCTCTGCATGTTCGCGAGGCCGCTGGCAACGGCAACGCGCAGCGGAGTTCCAGCTAGGTCGAAGGTTGCCTCCTTCCAGCCATCCATGCCGCGGACGTCCGCGAAGGCATCGGGGTCGGGATTCTCGCCGGTAACCGCGAAGTACGCGGTGCGCAGCGCAGCCTCCATGACGCCGCCAGTCGCTCCGAAGATGTGGCCCGCGCCGGTTGCGACACCGAGCGGGTGGTCGAACTCGTCCTCTACGAGGTCTTCGATCGAGACGAAGTCGGATTTGAGCATGCGGACCATCTCGCGCGTGGTGAGCGAGATGTCAACATCGGGCGTGCCCTTCTCCACAGACCACATCTCCTCGACGCCAACCTCGTATTTCTTGGCGACGCATGGCATGACTGAGATGCAGCAGACCTTGCTCGGCTCGAGGCCCTTCTCCTGCATGAAGTAGGTCTTCATAGCGGCGCCGAACATCTGCTGCGGGCTCTTGGCCGAGGATAGCTGGGGAATCTGCTCGGAGCGGTTGCCCTTCATGTACCTGACCCAACCGGGGCAGCACGAAGTGAACATCGGCCACTCGTAATCGTCCCTGTTGGCGAGGCGCCCAAGAAGTTCGGTGCCCTCCTCCATGATGGTGAGGTCGGCTGCGAAATCGGTGTCGAAGATGTAGTCGAATCCGAGCTTGCGCAGCGCGTTGACCATCTTGCCAGGGGTTGCCTCCTCGCGGGTGAGCCCGAGGGCATCGCCCCAAGCGGTGCGGACCGCGGGGGCTATCTGGATGACGGTGGTGATGTCGGGGTCTGCGAGCGCGGCGAGAACGCGGTCGGTGTCATCGCGCTCACGCAGCGCGCCGACTGGGCAGTGCGTGATGCATTGGCCGCAAAGGACGCATTTGGTCTCGTTGATCGTAGCATCGCCGCTAAGGCCGATCGTCGTGCGCGAGCCATGGTTGCGCAGGTCCCAGATGTGCATTCCCTGGATGTTGTTGCAAACCTGGATGCAGCGCATGCACTTTATGCATTTCTTGTTCTCCCTGATGAGGGGATACCTCGAATTCCATTTGTCGCCCCTCGTGTCCAGCTCGAAAGGCACGTCGAGGATGTTGAGGTCGGTGGCCACGTCCTGCAGGCTGCAGTTTCCGCTGCGCACGCAGGTGGTGCAGGCGGTCTTGTGCTGGGTGAGGATCAGCTCGACGTTGGTCGTGCGGGCAGCCCTGACCTTCGGACTGTTTGTGATGTAGTGCGCGCCGGGTTGGACCTTGGTGTTGCAGGCCGCCACGAGGCGCTCCATGCCCTCGACTTCGACGACGCAGACTCTGCATGCGGCGATGTCGTTGAGGTTCCTGAAGTAGCACAGCGTAGGGATGGTGATGCCAGCTTGGGCAGCGGCATCGAGGATCGTGGTGTCGGCGGAGACCTCGACCTTGGTGTTGTTGATCTTGACCTTTACCATTCGAAGCTCCGTCCTCCGAGGAACGCGCCCATGCCGAAGTGGTCGCAGCGCAGGCAGCGGTCAGCCTCCTGCATGGCCTCCTGCTCCGAGTACGGACTCTCCATGAGATCGAAGTCGTCCTTGCGATCGGCAACCTTGCGCTCGAGCATGTTCGACCTTCCGCAGGCAGCGCGATCGCGCGCCACGGCGGGCGGCACCTCGACATCTAGCTTGATCGGATGGTGGTATCCGAGGTAATCGTCGATGTTTCTGGCGACGACCTTGCCAGCCGCAACAGCGCGGATGACGGTGGCCGGGCCGGTCTCGCAGTCTCCACCGACGAAGACGCCGTCGATGTCGAAGACCTCGCCGTACTCATCGCCAAGGATCCTTCCGCGCGAGGTTGCGACTCCCGCCTTGGCGAACTCCTCGGAATCGATGACCTGGCCGATGGCGACCAGAATGCGATCGAACGGGAGCGTCTCGGGCGGGCAGTCCGCTGCGACGGGCCTCGGACGGCCGCCGGAGATCTCGCCGGGGATCTGGCGCTGGACGGTAAGCCCCACGACCTTGCCGTCTTCGGTTGCGATAGACTGCGGAGCGTGGAGTTCGAGGAGCTCGCAACCCTCTGCGATGGCGCCGTCGATCTCCTCGCGCTGAGCCGTCATGTCTTCGATCCTGCGGCGGTAGACGATCGTTACCGACTCGGCGCCGAGCCTGACGCTGCTGCGCGCGACGTCCATGGCGACGTTGCCGCCTCCGATGACCGCGATGCGCTGTCCCGCGAAGTCCGGGTAGCTGCCATCGCCGATCTTGCGCAGCATCTCGACGGCGCTCATGACGCCCTCTGCGTCCTCGCCTTCGATGCCCAGCTTGTTGTCATTGTGTGCGCCGATCGCGACGTAGATCGCATCGTAGTTGGCCTTGAGGTCCTCGAATGAGATGTCATCTGGGATGCGCGTGTTGAGATGGACCTCGATGCCCTGGGAGACCATGAAGTCGATCTCGGCGTCGAGGCGCTCGCGCGGCAGGCGGTATGCCGGGATGCCGTAGCGCATCATGCCGCCGAGGTGCTCGCGCTGCTCGAAGATGGTGGGCTCGTGGCCCATGAGCGCCAGGTAGTAGGCTGCCGTGAGGCCAGAGGGCCCGCCTCCGATGATCGCGATCTTCCTGTCGGTCTTCTCGTAGTGGAATGGCGTGTAGCTGTCCGATGCGTGCTCGATGGCGTAGCGCTTGAGGCCGCGGATGTTGATCGGGTCGTCGATGAGCGCTCTGCGGCAGCTGAGCTCGCAGGGATGCTCGCAGATCAGGCCGCATGCGAGGACGAACGGGTTGTCCTTGCGGATAAGCCTCACGGCGTCGGTGTAGCGACCTGCGCCGACGAGGGCGATGTAGCCCGGGATGTCGACGTTTGCCGGGCATCCCGAGATGCAAGGGATGCTCGTGCCCTCGATCTTGGTCAGGCAGCTGTTGCGCCTGACGTGGTGCCTGAAGTCATCCTGGAACGCGATGACTGCGGTCAGGACGCTCTGAGCGGCACCATAGCCCACTGCGCAATCGGCGCTGAGGTAGATGCTCTCCGCGAGCGTCTCGATCATCTCGACCGTTTTGAGCGTGCCCTGTCCATCGAGCACTTGCGTGATCAGGTGGTCGAGCTGAGAGAGGCCGATGCGACACGGCACGCACTTTCCGCAGCTTTGGCTTGCGCAGGTGTGGACCATGGCGCCTGCGAACTCCACAGGGCAACCGGCCATGCTTCCAGAGGTCAGCAACGCCCCCAGGTCTTGGGTAAGCTCGCTGACTGTGGCATGCGCCTCGGACGGGCGCGTGATTTCCAGTCTTGCCATCTTCTTCCTTTTACGTTCGGTGTCAAGAATCGCGCGAATCGTTGAAAAACGCGCTGTCCTATAAATTTACCATTAAAACCCACATGTGCAGTTCGCTCGCGCGAGAGCGGAGAGCTTGCGTTGGACATTCGGCGCGATGCCCTCGAGACCTTCTCCCATATCGCAAATACGGACATGTTTCAGAAATTGCAGGAGCGGTATCTTGCAGGTCTTGCAGGTTGGGAGGGTGCGTTAAGGGGTACAATCTAGGGTGGCATACAGGAAGGCCGCATCAAAGCCATTGGGGGCTCGCTATGGACCCAAAGTTGGATGATACGGCCTGCATGGCCCTTCGATTTGCTTTGAAAGGAATGGCGATGTGCGCTCTCTCACTGAACAACGTGCTTGACAAGGTCCTGAGCCTGGAGACTGGCTCTGGCGATCCTGAATCCACCGTGCGGTTGGCTATCTTTCTCGACGAGAGCGTCAGCCCCCAGATGGCTCAGGCCACCAAGATCGCGTTCCGGCCGGTCAGCCCCAATGCGCTCATGCATGTCGAGGCATTTTACTCCAAGCCGCTCGACGTTCACGGCGCGGCAGACCTCACCGTCATCCTCGCTGGCGATTCGCCATGCGTCAATGTCACCTACAACGCCTCGAAGGCCAAGGGCATTCCGACCGTCATCATCGCAGACAACCTCGCGGCGCTCCTCGCCAACGAGCAAGGAGCAGCGTATCCTATCGACCCCAGCGACGTCATCGGGCTCAAGGAGAAAGACGATGGCATCTCGATCGCGGAGGTTGCGGTCGACAGGCTCACGCGCGTTGGGCGCGATGTAGGCCAAGGGGCGCTGCAGGTCTTCGGCCAGCGCATCCCCAAGGCCTTCGGAGCCAAGCCCCTCATCAGCAGCTCGATTGCATTGCGCAAGCCCCAGAATCCGTCCCCCACCTCGCGCTACGCTGCAGTGTTCCTGAAGCTCGGCGATTGGATCTGCGCCAATTGCCAAGAGCTGGCAGGCACGATGTCCAACTGCTTCGAGTTCGTCCGCCCGTCGTTCTCCAAGTTCCTGACGCGTCGAACCGCTATCGAGAATGCAGGCATCGCAGCGCTCTTCTTCAGGTCGAAGGCGGACTTCCCGGTGATGACGCTCAACCAGATCAAGATGCTTCTTCAGATCGACCGCGCGCATGGCAGCGGCCTCTCGAAGAATACGCTCTATGAAGCCGGTGCGCTCGTTGCGGGCGCGATGGCCTGCAAGACCGCATCCAAGGTCGTCTCCAAGGCTCTGCCGGCGTTCAAGGTTCCGGCTGACATACTGATCGCGTTCCTCGGAACGTCGCTGATGGGCCACTACGCCAACATGTACAACGAGGGTGGAAGGCAGGTCTTCGTAGAGGTCGACCCCAACGATCCGGAGACGGCTGAACTGCTTGCCGGTCCACAGCTCTCATCGATCGTCAACGCCATCGGCGCCAAGGCACGCGGCATCGGCGAGGGCGGGGCGGACCTTCTCAAGAACGTTCGCACCGCGATTCAGATCTCCGATATCGGCGACAGGGGCGCAAGGATCGCCGACGCGGCGAAGGGCTTTGTCACCAAGGGCGCTCCCGCCACTGTCAAGAAGCTTGCAGGCGCGCTCAAGGACAAGGGTTCCGAGGTGCTTCCCTCCAAGACCGCAAAGTTCGCCAATCCTGCTCGCATCGTCTTCCACAAGGACGGCAGCGTCGATGGGCTCGAAGCCCTCGAGAAGATCTTCATCGACATGGCTGGCGACCAGGAAGCGCCGGCGGCGCAGTGAGCGCATCGCAGTCCTCGGGCGCATCGTCCGAGGCTATCCAGCAGCGAGATATTGGCACCGTGAACGGGTCGGCGCGCTCCGTGTGGGCGCAGGTCGAGCCGCTGCTCCTGCAGTGCGAGAAGCCCGTTCGCTACATCGACTCCGAGTTCGGCGCAATCCATAAGGAAGGGTGCAGCTACAGGTGCACGCTTCTCTATCCCGACACCTACGAGACCGGGCTGCCCAACCAAGGGCTGGCAATCCTCTACACGGTGCTCAACGGGCTCGACGGCGTCGAAGCGCAGCGCGCGTACGTGCCATGGCCCGATATGTCCAAACTGATGCGCGAGCGCAATATCCCGCTCTATTCGCTCGAGAGCTGCGAGCCTGTGAAGTGCAGCCAGATGTTCGGCATAACGCTGCCGCACGAGCTCAGCTTCACCAACGTCGTAGAGGCGCTCGACCTCGCAGGAATCGAGATATTCGCAGCTCAGCGCGGAGATGACGAGCCGATAGTCGTAGGTGGCGGACCCTGCGCCTACAACTGCGAGCCCATCGCCGACTTCTTCGATTGCATCGTGATCGGGGAGGGCGAGCAGGCGGACGTGGAGCTGCTGGAGCTCTATCGGCAGGCGCTTGACGCCGGCTGGAGCAAGGCACGTTTCCTGCGCGAGGCGGCGAAGCTCGGGGGCGTG
>JAFWGD010000257.1 GCA_017515355.1 Coriobacteriales bacterium | reverse complement strand
GCCGAGATCACCAACGTCATCGGAGATGTCGAGGGCAAGAATTGCATCATGAACGATGACATGATCGACACCGCTGGCACGATTTGCGCTGGCGCGAGGGCTCTCAAGGAGAAGGGTGCGAAGGACATCTACATCTGCGCGACTCACGGCATCTTCTCCGGCAATGCGTTCTACAACCTGTTCCGCTGCCCGGCCAAGGAGGTCGTCGTCTGCGACACGATTCCCTTCCCGGCAGAGCATCTCGGCGGCAAGTTCAAGATCCTATCCATCGCGCCGACGCTCGGCAGGGCGATCCTCAACGTCTACAACGAGGATTCCGTCTCCGAGATGTTCGACCCGGATTTCGCCCTCTAGCGGCGAAAAGAGGCTATCGTGGCCGGCATCCGCGTCATCGTCGGGTTGGGAAACCCGGGCTCGGAATACGCGAGCACGCGGCATAACGTCGGCTTCATGGCCATCGACTCCATAGCCGCCGAGCTAGGAGTCTCATACTGGAAGCAACAGGATGGCAGCCAGGTTGGCATCGGAAAGCGCCATGACGGCGAGCAGCTCGTTTTGGTCAAGCCGCTCTCGTTCATGAACCGCTCTGGTGGGCCGGTCAAGGCTGCCATCTCTCGCTACGAGGCCGATCCCGGCGAGATCCTCGTCATCCACGACGACATCGACCTGCCCGAGGGCACGCTGAGATTCAAGCGCGGTGGCGGCCACGGCGGGCACAACGGCATCCGCTCTATAGTCGATTCGATCGGTCGCGATTTCGCGCGTCTCAAGATCGGCGTCGGAAGGCCGCCGGGACGCATGGACGCAGCAGACTACGTTCTCCAACCTCTCAAGGGCGATACGCTTGAGGAGACCCTCGTCAGCGTGAGGCAGGCTGCCGACATGGCCATCTATGCCTTGGACGAAGGGCTCGATGCCGCGATGCAGAGGTATCACACGGAAAGCAAGGCTGCGGAGGCTCCTAAGGCTGAGGCAGAGGATGCATCGCAGGCTGCTGGCGCGCAAGAATAGCCGCTAGAGCCACAGGATCGCAACGACCAGCACGGCGACGACGATCGCCAGCGCCACGAAATCCCACACGCGAACCTTGAGCTGCCTGTAGTGCGTGCGCCCTGCGCCCGTGCCGTAGCAGCGCGATTCCATCGCCTGCGCCAGCGTCTCCGCGCGCCTGTACGCGCCGACGAAGAGCGGCAGCAGGATGGCCTTGAACGACCTCAGCCTCGAGGAGAGCTTCCCTTTCCACAGCTCGGTGCCGCGCGCCATCTGCGCGAGACGGATCGAGTTGTACTCCTCGCTCAGCGTCGGGATGAAGCGGATCGCGATCGAGAAGACCATCGCGACGTCGTCGGCGGGGAAGCGCAGCTTGGCGAAGGGCCTGAGAAGGTAGGCAGTGGCATCGCAGAACTCGACCGCAGAGGTGGTGAGCATCAGCTCGCAGGCGAGCGAGAGGATCAGCAACATGCGCAGCGTGAGGAAGATCGAGCGGTGCAGCCCGACGTCGGTGAGCGTGTAGGCGCCGATGGTCAGGATCGGCTCGCCCTGCGTTGCGAAGAGGTTGACTATCAGCGGGAAGAGGCAGACGAGGCACATCGGCCAGATCGCTTTCAGCGCGGTTTTGAGCGGCACCTTCGAGATGATGTGCACTACGGCGAGGGCAGCGATCAGCACGAGCACGCCCCAAGTGGTGTCGACGAAGAAGATCGCGGCGAGGAAGACGATGAACAGATGGATCTTCATCCGCGGGTCGAGCCTGTGGATGGGGGAGTCTACGTTGCAGTAGTGGCCGAACGAAACCTTTAGCGCCATGGTTTAGCCACCTCGCCCCGGTCGTTCAGCGCGCATGCTAGCAGCTGCGCCAGCTCCGCGGCGTTTCGCGGTTTGCCTGCAAGCTCGATTCCCAGCTCGCCAAGGGAGTTTGCAAGGCGCAGCGCGTGCGGCATGTCCAGACCGATGCTCGCGACCAGCCCCTCATCGCCGAGCACCTCGGCTGGATCTCCCTGCGCCACGAGCCGCCCGTCAGCAAGCGCGAAGACGGTATCGGCGTATTCGAGCACCGCATCGAGGTCGTGCGTCGCCATGACGATGGTGGTTCCCGCAGCGTGCAGCTCGCGCAGATAGCTCAGTATGCTCGCGCGCCCAAGGTTGTCCAGCCCGCTCGTGGGCTCGTCGAGCAGCAGGTACTTCGGCTCGCAGGCGATCGTGCCAGCCAGAGCGGCCCTGCGCATTTCGCCGCCAGAGAGCTTGAAAGGCGTTCTAGGGCCGAATTCGTCTGGATCCAGCCCCATAGAGGCAAGGGCGCGCCTTGCGGCTTCCTGCGCCATCTCAGGGCTTTTTCCGAGGTTTTCAGGGCCGTAGGCAACGTCTTCGAGGACGCTTTCCTCGAAGAACTGCCGCTCAGGCAGCTGGAATGCCATCGATGCGAATTTGCGGATGCGCTCCTGCGCTCCCTTGCTCGCAACGTCGATGCCGTCGACTGCGAGCCGTCCGCTCGTGGGGACCATCAGGCCGCAGATGTTGAGCAGCAGCGTGGTCTTGCCCGATCCCGTGCCTCCCACGATGCACGCGAATGAACCCTCGGGAATCTCGAGCGTGATGCCGTCGAGCGCCTGGTGGGGGCCAGCATCGGTCTCGAATGCGAATCGGAGGCGGTCAACTGCTATTGCCATAGCAGCTCTCCGATCTCCTGCTCGAGCGGATGCCCTGCAAGGCTGGCTCCCAGTCGTTCGAGTTCGCGGGACACTTGCGCGCCGAATGGGAGGTCGAGCCCGATGTCTGCGATGCGCTCAGGCTTCGCGAGCAGCTCCTCGGTGCTCGAGTCGATCGCCACCTCGCCACCGCTCATGCAGACGATGCGGCTGGCGAGCCTGGCCTCCTCGATGCTGTGCGTAATCAGCACGATGGTGATGCCGATTCTCGAGAGATTGCAAACGATGTCGAGCACGCGCTGTCGGTTGACGGGGTCTAGCATCGCGGTGGGCTCGTCGAGCACGAGGATGCGAGGCCGCATAGCGAGAGTGCCTGCGAGTGCGATTCGCTGCATCTCGCCTCCGGAGAGCTGCGAGGAGTCTCGCTGGGCGAAGTCGAGCATCCCGACCGTCTCGAGAGCATCGTGGACCGCCGAGCCGATCGCATCTCGCTCCATTCCGATGTTCTCCGGCCCGAAGGCCACGTCGTCTTCTACGATTGTCGCGACGAACTGAGATTGCGGGTTCTGCTGCAGGTAGCCGATCGATTTGCGGATGTCGAGCAGGCGCTTCGGGTCGGAGGTGTCCATTCCGAAGATCTCGACCTTGCCCTCGCTGGGCAGCAGCAGGGCGTTGATGTGCTTGGCGAGCGTCGATTTGCCCGAGCCGTTGGCTCCCATGATCGCAACGAACTCGCCCTCGGCGATCTCGAGGCTCACGTCGCGAAGCGCCATGCGCTCCCTGAACGAATGGCTCACGCCCGAGAATCTGATTGCGACCTGCTCGCCCAAGCCAGCTCCTTCGCGCTGCGTTTCGATGAAAGGCGCGCAAACGCGCCTCCAACCTCCCAATTATCGCATTCGACCAGCGCAAAGGTGAATACGGAGCACCATGTGTGGAGACCATTGGTTCGTTGGGTGCGTTATCGGGTAGAATTCGATGCATGGCAGTCAAATCGCAGGATCGATCTGGAGGCTTTCATGAAGATCACGGTGGTTGGTACCGGCGCATTCGGAATCGCGATGGCATACAGGCTCAACTCCGGTGAGGACAACGAGGTCCTCATCTGGTCGGAGTCGCAGGGCAAGATCGACGAGTACGCGGAGACCGGCGCGATAGGCGCGGTTCTCGGCGGACGCCCGCTTCCCGACGGCTTGAGGTTCACCACCTCGATGGAGGAGGCGGTCAAGGGCTCCGAGCTGGTCTTCATCCTCACCGCTTCGCCCTTCGTCCGCTCGGTTTGCGAGCAGCTCAAGCCCTACCTCGCCGAGGGCTTCTATCCGATAGTCGGCAGCAAGGGCGTGTGCCCCGACGGCTCCATTCCGGCAAACGCCGCCATGGAGATCCTCGGCTGCGACTGCGGCGTGATAGCGGGGCCGGGATTTGCCGAGGACATCCTCGAGGATTGCCCGGTCGGCTTCACATTCGCAACCATCAGCGATGAGATCTACGACAAGGTTGCAAGCGCATACGCGCATGACAGGAACGTCGTGATCGACCGCTCGAGCGACGCCATCGGAGTCAGCCTCTGCTCGTGCATCAAGAACGCCACGGCTGTCGCGTGCGGCGCTCTCAGCGGAGCGGGACACCTTGAGTCGACCATCTGCCTGCTGGTGCATCGCGCCGTCAAGGACCTCTCCGCCATCACGGCCAAGCTTCCCAACGGAAGCAGCGAGACCCCATACACGCTCGCAGGCATCGGCGATCTCATGCTGACCTGCTTCTCCTCGAAGAGCCGCAACTGCTCGTTCGGCTACGTGGTTGGGCAGTACGGCTTCAACACGAAGCAGGCGCAGGGCTATCTCGATCACAACACCGTCGAGGGTATGACGGTCATCAGGCAGTGGGGCGCGATGGCGGAGAGCATCGGCATCGATTCTCCGTTCATGAACATGATGCAGAAGGTCTTCTCGAGTGAAGGCGATATCTCGATGCTGATCGACTTCGCCCTCCATGGCGCTCTAACCGAGTAGCGGTATACGATTCTGATTTCTAAGGGGTAGATATGGCAGATCCTAAGGTCAAGCTGGCATTGGTTTCCGTAACCGACAAGACTGGAGTAGTCGAGTTCGCCAAGGCGCTCTCCGACGAGTTCG
>JAFWGD010000256.1 GCA_017515355.1 Coriobacteriales bacterium | reverse complement strand
GCAGGCCCTTCTCGTACTTCCTGTAGGTGTAGCCAGGCTGATAGAGGCCCATATGCCTGAGCTCGTCGAACGTGAAGCCGAGCTCCTCGCACTGCTTGGTGAAGAAGTCCTCGACGTCATCGAACTGCCAGGCCTTGGGGTTGAGCCTCTTGCCGAGCTCGATGAGGACCTCGATGTCGGAGCGGGTGTCTCCAACGCGGAATGCCTCGTTCATGGCGCCCATGAAGACGGTGTTGCGGCCATAGTGCGGAAGGACGATTCCGTCGTGTTCCGCGAACGTGGGCAGCGGGAGGAAGAGGTCTGCGAGACCCATCGCGGTCGGGGTCATGAAGAGATCCTGAACGACGTTGAAGTCCATCTTGAGCAGAGCCTTGTACCAACGCTGAGGCTGCGACGAGCAGGTCGGAGCGAGGAAGTTGGTCGAGTTGAACCATGCCATATGGAGCTCGTAGGGCTCTCCGGTCTCCGCGGTGACGAGCGTCTCGTCCGGGGAGGTGGTGGCCATGCCGGCGGCGAGGCCGAGCCACTTGTGGGAACCGATGCGCTTATCCCAAAGGCCATTGGCTGCAAGCTCCTCGATGCCGTCCATACGCCAGCTGCCGAGCATCGACTTGGTCGGGCCGATCGTCAGGCCGCCAGGAACGTCGATGACGCCCATGAGTGCCTGGATGATGATGATGAGCTGCGCAACCTGAACGCCGTTGGAGTTCTGGTCGACTGCGAGGCCCCAAGCGATGGATGCCGGGCGGTTCGCAGGATCGCCGAGGATGTGCGCGAACTCGAGAATCTCCTCTTCGGGGACCCAGGTGATCTCGGAAACCTTCTCCACGGTGTACTCCGCGGCGCGGGCCTTGAGCTCTTCGAATCCATAGCACCAGTAGTCCACGAACTCGTGGTCGTAGGTGCCCTCCTGGATCATGATGTTGACGACTGCGAGCGCGAGGGCTGCGTCGGTTCCAGGCTTGATCTGGACGGTCATGTTGCCGTCACGGGAGCCGAGCCAGGTGATGCGCGGGTCGACCATGATGATCTTCGTGCCGAGCTTCATCATATCGACGAGAGCATGGCCGAAGATTCCGTCGCCGTTGGACTGCAGCGGGTGCTTGCCCCAGCAGACCACGATCTTGGGAAGCTCGAAGTCCGGGTTGTCGAACCTGTCAGCGAAGAATCCCGCATAGTCGATCTCGGGATAGCCAGCGCCGAAGATGAACTCGGAGACGGAGCAGCGCGGGCCGTAGCACGACCAGCCGGACTGCGTGTAGCAGCAGTTCGGGGTCTGGAGCACTGCGAATGCGAGCGGATAGTAGTAGAGGCAGGCCTCGCGTCCGGTTCCACCGTAGACGACGATCGACTCTGCGCCGAACTTCGCCTTGATGTCGGTGACCTTCTCGACGATCATGTCATAGGCCTCGTCCCAAGTGATCTTCTCCCACTTGTCCTTACCGCGGTCCTTGGGATCGCGCTTCATGGGATAGAGGACCCTGTCGGGATGATAGACGACATCCTTGAGGGCCAGGCACCTCGGGCAGAGCCTTCCGCCCGTGATCGAGTGCTCCTCGTCGCCTTCGACATGGATGAGCTTGCCATCCTTGATGGTCAGCTTCATTCCGCATCCTACCGGATGGTCTCCTGGGGGCGACCAGCCGCAAGTTCTGACTACAACAGAGCCGTCCTCCAACTCTGTCTTCCATTCGCTGGACATAGTCATACCTTATTTCACCTTCCTTCCATGATGTGCATGCAGCGCATGCTTCCTTGCCTTGCATGCATTGCATGCCTAGAAACCCTGCTTACAGTTTATCCCAAATGCCGAAAAAAACAGCGACATATTGAAATCGGATTGTCCTATTATTCGAATACTTTTGCGCGCGAACCTTTGGCTCCCCGAGGCGAAGGAGCCGTTATGGGTACGATTTGCCCAGATTGGGGCGAAAGCCGCTATTTCATCGCCAGACCGGCGATCTTCCATTCGTCGTCAGGGCTTGGATTTGCAGGCTTGGCCATGTGCAGGATCATCTTGATCTTCTTGGAGTCGGGCCTCTTGATGCGCCTGATGGCTATGAGCGCCTCGACGACGACCTGCGCGTGCTGCATACCATCCTTGACATAGAAACCCGTAAGGGTGCTCTCCATAACGTTGAAGTCGACGATGACACCGTATTTGCCCAGCACCGGCGTCAAGTCGCACGTAGCGACCTCGTTGATGTCCTCGGTCTCGCGAGAGAGCATGATGTGCTCGGCCTTCTCCTCGACCTCCCTGTAGAAGGCGTTTGCGGAGAAGCCCTCATCGAACGCGCGGATCTCGGCGATCGCGCTCTTGCTGCGCTGCCTGACATCGGCCTCGGATGCCTGCTTTGCCTGCGATGCCGGCTGCCTCTTCCTGAACAGAGCCATGCCCTCCCCTGTCATCAGCGAGTTGAAAAAGAGTACCTGCTGAGCATAGCACATGCTGCTAGATGGCGGCTTGCCCGCATCATCGCGCTCTAAGCTCGATGCTCTGGGTGCGCGAAAGATTCCCCTGCCAGACGCATTCCGGCATCGATACCATTAGAATATAGATTGCGCGCGATGCGCGCGCGGGTTCAAGAATCCGATGCAAGGAGGAACCATGGGAAGACTGCGAAAGCTCTTCGCGCTCGGTGCAGCTGTCCTCTTCGCGCTATCGATGGCGGCATGCTCGTCGTCAAGCGGAGGCGGCGGAGGGGATGGAGGGGGCAGCACCCCTGACAAAGCCAGTCTGGAGCTCGCTTCGCACTCCAGCCAATTCATGGGCTATCACGACGGAACGCTCTACTACGGGAACTTCTCGCTCGACCCGCAAGAGCAGATGGAGGTTCCCGGGGCAACAAAGACTCCCTTCGCAACGAAGCAGTTCCTCTTCCACGATGGCCACGCCTACTACCTCGAGCTTCCGGGCGGAACGGACATCTCGCTGGGCGCCCTCTACCAAGCCGATGAGAGCGGCGAGAATCCCGTGAAGCTCGCCGACGACTGCGAGCTGTGGTCGCCCTTCTTCATCGTGGGCGACAAGCTTTACTACACCTCGGGCGATGAGGCAACCTACACTTACTTCACAAAGGTCATCGATCTGAGCGACTCGAGCCATGCCGCAACCGAGCTGAAGACCGCAAGCGGCAGCAGCCTCTACATCCGCGACATGAACGAGAAGAGCATCTACTACTCGACAGAAGACGACTACTACGCGGTCTTCAAGGCCAATCTCGACATGAGCGGCGAAGAACGGCTCCCCGGCGACTACTACATCTCTGCGCACCTCGATGACGAGGGCGATTTCGTGGCGGCCTACTACCAGGAGCCCAAGCTCGAGATCTACCCCACTGGCGGCGGCGATGCGATCGTGATAGACACCAGCTTCGATGCCGGCTTCGCGATGGTCGGCGGCACGACGCTCTACGCGCTCGATGGTGGCACAACTGTCAGCATGTTCGACTGCAAGACCGGAGAGAGCCTGGGCACGTTCGAACTATCGAACAAGGGAATCAACTCGCTGGTCTACGTCGATGACGAATGCGTCGTCTACGAATGCTACGACCCCGACTGGGATGGCAATGGCGACAACTGCACCATCTACTTCCAGGATCGCAGCACTGGCGATAGCACCAAGTGCGGCAGCTACTTCTCGAGTTGATCGAGCGAGATCTGGAATGGACGAAAGAAAGTGACCGAAGGCAATTCGAATCCGAAGGAGAGCAAAATGGGAAGGCTGGATAGCAAGACGGCGGTCGTGACCGGAGCAACGTCTGGAATCGGCGAGGCGTCGGCGATCATGTTCGCCAAGGAGGGCGCGACGGTGGTGTGCACCGGCAGGAACAGGGAGCGCGGCGCTGCGGTGGTCAAGAAGATCGAGGATGCGGGAGGCAAGGCGTATTTCTTCCCTGCAGACCTCACGATCAAGGAGGAGCTTCTCGCCCTCCACGACTTCGCGCTGGAAACCCTCGGGCACATCGACATCCTCATGAACAACTCGGGAGTGCTCGTCCACAAGCCATACCTCGAGCACACCGACGAGGACCTCGACCTCATCTTCAAGACCAACTTCCGTTCCTATACATGGAACATGCAGGCCTACATCCCCGATATGATCGCCAACGGAGGGGGCTCGATCATCAACGTCGCCTCGATCTCATCGGTCTGGCCCGAGGTCAACGCCTACTACTACGGCGCGATGAAGGCAGCCGTCAGCAACCTCTCGAAGAACGTCGCGAAGGAGTTCGCGCGCCAGAAGGTCCGCGTCAATTGCATCCTCCCCGGCCCGATCCTGACCGGAATGACCCCCGAGGAGGCGGCCACCGAGGAAGGACAGAAGGCGATGGTCGACTCCGTGTGCCTGCTCGGCAGGCTCGGTGTGCCCGATGACATCGCATACGGCGCGGTCTACCTCGCCTCCGACGAGAGCGCGATGATGACCGGCGAGGCGCTGACAATCGACTGCGCACTCTGCATCAGCAACTAGAAGAGCCGCTGCGTGCCTTGCAAGGTGGCACGATGCGCGCAAGGGAACGGAACGGAAAGGAAAGGAGCGGCAGGAAGTGGAGTACAACAACAAGTACAACATGGATCTGTATCCCGAGACCCTCCACTGGAAGGAAGGCGACCTCAATGCCACGAGGACGACGATGTGGTCGGGGCCCGGCTGTCACGAGGGATGCCAGATCATCTTCTACACGGACGATGACGGGAAGCTGGTCAAGGTCGAAGGCGATCCGAACAGCCCGTTCAGCCAGGGGCGCCTCTGCATGCGCTGCCTGGAGCTCCCGCAGGTCGTCAACAGCGAGCGTCGCCTGAAATACCCGATGAAGCGCGCTGGAGAGCGCGGAGAGGACAAGTGGGAGCGCATCTCCTGGGACGAGGCCTACGACATGATCATCGAGAAGGTCAGGGAGTACCAGGCCAAGGATGGCGCGGAGTCGATCGTGTCGATGATCGGCACGGGACGCAACGTCTCTCAGGTCATCGCGCACAACGCCTACGCGAACTTCGGTGCGCCCGACCTCACGCTCTGCTTCCTCTCGGGCGACTCCTGCATGCTCCCGCGCACGGCGCTGTGCTACGTCGTGATGGGCAACCAGTGGGTCGCCGACATGTCGCAGTTCCGCCCGACGCGCTATGAGGACGACCCCGATTGGCGGCCGCCGGAGTGCATCGTCATCTGGGGAACCAACCCGGTCATCAACAACGCCGATGCGTTCTTGGGGCATTGGATCGTCGAGGCGATGAAGCGCGGAAGCGAGCTCATCGCAATCGACCCGAAGCTCACGTGGATCGCCTCGAAGGCCAAGTACTGGATCCGCCTGCGCCCGGGCACCGATGCCGCGCTGGCGCTGGGAATGCTCAACGTGATCATCAACGAGGACCTCGTCGACCACGAGTTCATCGAATACTGGACCTATGGCTACGAGCAGCTCAAGGAGCGCGTGCAGGAGTATCCGACCGACAAGGTCGCGGAGATCTGCTGGGTCGACGAGCAGCTCATCATCGATGCAGCGCGCTTCTACGCCAACGCCAAGCCCTCCACGATCCAGTGGGGACTGGCCGTCGACATGTCGAAGATCGGGACGGTCACGGCACATGCGATCGCATGCCTCGCCGGAGTCACCGGCAACATCGACAACCCTGGTGGAAACATCCTGATCGACCAGGCATCGGGCCTCGAGTTCGGCTACAACTCGGGCATCGAGTACCTCCCCGAGGGCCAGGTCGAGAAGCGCCTCGGCAACTCGAAGTACAACCTCAAGAAGTACGGCTTCACCGCATCGTCGCAGTCCGACACGATCCTCCAGGCGATCGAGACCGGTCTCGACGAGAACGGCAACCCGCGCCCGATCAACATGCTGTGGATCCAGTCGTCCAACCCCATCACCAACATGGGCCAGGACGCGCCGCGCGTCTACCGCGCGATGAAGAACGTTCCGTTCATCGTCGTCATCGACCTCTTCAAGACGCCATACGCCGTCGCCTGCGCAGACCTCCTGCTGCCGTGCGCGATGTCGCACGAGCGCGACTGCATCCGCATCTGGTTCGACCCGATGCGCTCGCAGACCAAGTGCTCGAGCTACTACGAGGCCAAGGAGGATGAGCAGATCATGCTCGACCTCGGCCACAAGATCGCCCCGCAGAATTGGCCCGACTGGGTGCGCACTCCTCGCGACTACATGAACTGGCGCATGCAGGTCTTCAACGTCGACTTCACGATGGAGGACCTCGAGAACAAGATGGGTGGAATGCACTACAGCCCGTTCCATTACTACAAGTACAAGGAGGGCCTGCTGAGGCCTGACGGCTCGCCGGGATTCATGACCCCCACCGGCCGCTACGAGTTCTTCATCACGCTCTACTACCAGTGGGGCGATGACCCCCTGCCCTACTACGAGGAACCCCCGACAAGCCCCTACTCCACACCGGAGCTCTACAAGAAGTACCCGTTCGTGCTCACCACGGGCATACGCTCGTTCGAGTTCTTCCACAGCGAGCATCGCCAGCCCGAGCTCATCTCGCGCGAACTGCATCCGGTGCCGCGCTTCGTGCTGCATCCCGACGTCGCCGCAGAGCTGGGCATATGCGAGGGCCAATGGTGCTGGATCGAGAACCAGATGGGCAAGATGAAGCAGACCGCGCATCTCGACCCCACCGTCGACAAGCGCGTCATAGCCACAGAGCACGGATGGTGGTTCCCGGAGAAGGAGGCTGCGGAGCCCGATCTCTTCGGGGTCTTCGACTGCAACCCGAACAACCTCATCCCGCAATGCGAGAACGGCGCGTCCGGCTATGGAGCGCCGATCAAGTGCGGGCTGTGCACGGTCTACCCCGTGACGCCCGAAAACGACAGGCTCGAGGATCAGCCCACATATCAGGTGACCGCCGTCGATGGTTACACTCATGGGCCGACCCACAAGAGCGACAGGCCGAGCTTCTACGACTGGGACTAGGAGGAAACCATGGCTGACACGAGATACGGTCTTCTGATCGACTATGAGTATTGCTCCGGTTGCCATGCTTGCGAGGTGGCTTGCAAGATGGAGCACAACATGCCCACGGGCGACTTCGGAATCAAGATCCTGCAGGACGGCCCTCGCGAGAATTCGAACGGCCGCTGGGAGTACGAGCACATCCCCGTGCCTACGAGCCTGTGCGACCTCTGCGCCGAGCGCGTCGCAATCGGCAAGCTTCCCACGTGCGTCCACCATTGCCAGGCAGGCGTCATGGTATACGGGACGCTCGAAGAGCTCGCGAAGAAGGTCTGCAAGCCCAAGATGGTGATCTTCAGCCGCTAGGAGTGCGAATGGGCAAGTGCCACTACTGCTTCGACTGCGGCCAATGCCGCGGAGAGGCGCCAAGGTCGTTCGTCTTCCCGATATGCCTTGCATGCGGCTTCGAGAACGAGAGGGGCGTCGAGGAGTGTGCGCGCTGCGGCGCTTCCCTCGTGCTGCAACCTGGCGTGACGAACACCATCGGAATGGACATCGCCAGACGCCTTCCGCTTGGAGGCGACCCGAAGGCGGTGTCGCTCGACGGGCGATGAGCGCGCTTCCGGCGACAGGATCGCCAGGGCATTGCGAAACGACGGGGCCGATGCGATTGCATCGGCCCCGCTTCCGTCAAGTTGCCCATCGCGCCGCGAAGGGTTCGCGATGCCCTTCCCTATCCCTCGTAGTCGGGCTCCAGCTTGCGATTCTCCACGAACTGCACGAACGGCGGCTCGCCGTAGTCGCTCCAGCGCTCTGCTGGGCGCTCGGGAAGCAGCCCGAGGCGCTCCATGTCGTCGGCCACATCCTCAAGTCCGTATCTCTCATAGGTCTCGCGATATGGCCAGCCCGTCTCGAGATCCCAGCCGCGGCGCTCGTAGTAGAGATCGACCATCTCGTTGAATAGTCGCCAGTCGGCCACCTCTCCCCAGCTGTCGGGGATGCACATGCATCGCCAGATCGATTCGATCTCCTGACGGCGGCAACGTCCATGGTTGCGAATCAGGATGGCCCTGAAGAGCAGCTTCGAGCGGAACGCCGCCTCGTCAAGCTCCTCGGGAGTGATGTCGTAGCCCGTCGCAGCCTGGTACATCAGCGATTCCATCTCGGGCCAGCGCGGATCGGGGCTCTGCCATTCGCAGCTCATGACGGAATCCTTGATCTCCGCATAGTTTTGGGTGTGGATGATGTGCCCGAGCAGCTCTGGGCTGTGGTACGGGTCTGCCAGCGCCGCAGCGTAGTCGTCGTAGATTCCATGGAAGTGCTCGACGGTCTGCGCATCGCGGGAGTTGGTCATGTTGATGATGCACGAGGCGAGCCATGTGGGCTTCTCGACAGAGCCCTCGTAGCCGCGCCCCTGCCAATGGACGCTCTGCCCCCAAGCGGCCTCGAAGCTGACCGGGATGTCGAGCCTCTTGCCATCGAGCTCCTGCGAGAAGCGTCCGCGATATATCGACTCGCCATACTTGTCGTAGCCAAGCTCGCGAATCGCGCGCGCCATGCCCTCCGCGAAGATGTTGCCGATGCGGCCCTTGCGGTAGACCATGTTCGTGATGAACTCCTTCATGAACTCCTGGTTCATCGGGTCGGGCTCGCTTGAGCAGCCTAGGTCGAGCTCGTCGAGCAGCCCCACCTTCTTGCAGGCGGAGAGCCATGTGCAGAACCAGACGATGATCTCCCACTTGTCGATGCCGTATTCGTTGCACAGATCGTTGACGATGGTGCCGCCCTCGTAATCCGTCGCCCAGAATCCATAGATGTCGGGCTTGATCACGCGCGCCTGCCCCTCGAAGTCCGGATCGTCGAAATCCGGCGCGGGGAAGTCGCGGCCGAGCAGCTTGCAGGGTGCGCAGTAGTTGCGCAGGGTGGGCCAGAACTGCCCGATGGGAGAAGGCAAGTCGGAGCGATAGTCGAAGGCGCAGATGCTCACGCATTTCTCGATGTGGTTCTGGCGCTCGGGGCCGAAGGCGCTAACCCCGTCGATCAGCAGCGCGTTGCAGTGCTGGTTGCATCCGGGGCTGCAGGAGACGTTGCCCCTGTCGTAGTGCGCCTCGAACTCGATCCCGGGGACGCCGATCGCATCGAGATGCAGTATCGGCGACGGCCTCATGCTCGGTTCGTTCATCGTAGCGCGCAGGTGCTCGAGCTTGGAGATGTCGGCAGGAGCGACGATTCCGCTTCCCCTGACCGTGATGGCCTTGAGATTCTTGGAACCCCAAACCGCGCCGAATCCGCCCTTGGCAAACACGCAATCATTGCCCGTCGTGATGCTCGCCAGACGCACCAGATTCTCGCCTGCGGGTCCGATTACCATCGACTTGAAGTCGTGCCCATACCTCTCCTCCAAGAGGCTCTGGGAGCGATGTACGCGCTCTCCCCACAATTCCGAGGCATCCTCGATGGTGATCTCGTCATCCTCGATCTTGATGAAGGAGGGCTTGGGCGCCTTGCCCTCGATGATGAGGCCGTCGTAGCCGGCATATTTGAGCTCGGTGGCGAACCAGCCGCCGATGTTGCCCCATGTGTACTGCTCGGGACTGTTGCTGCAGCCGATCGAGCATGCGGCGCTGCGTCCGCCTGCGGGGATGCCCGTTCCCGTGGTGGGACCGGTCATGTAGATGAACTTGTTGGCCTCATCGAAGGGCCCGACGCCCGCGGGAAGCTCATCGTAGGCGATGCGGTTGATTATCATGCGCCCGCCGACGTACTTGGGAACGTACTTGTATGTATCGACCATCGAGATCTCACCGGTCGTGAGATCGATGCGCGCGATCTTGCCCTCGAAGCCGCAGAGGCGCTGCTGGTTGCTCGGGTTGTCGACGATGTCGCTGATGGTGTAATTCGGCATCTCGGCTCCTCTCTATCCCTGCGCTCCATCGACGGCGCTGGCTGGCCACAGGCCGCCCTCGCCCTCCACGGCATCGTCGCTGAGGCCGATGCAGACAACCTGGCATGCCCTGATGCATTGCGGGCCCTCTGGATTCCCTCGGCAAAGATCGCATTTGACGGCGCGCCAGAGCTTGCGCTCCCTGTTGCGGCGCATGGAGATGCGAGGCGGGTCGAATCTGCATGCGCGGATGCACAGGCCGCATCCGATGCAGTTCTCCTCATCGATGTAGGCGATGCCGGTTTCAGGATCGAGGCGCATGGCCTCATCCTTCTTCGGGCATGCCTCATAGCATGGGTGGTCTAGGCACTGCTGGCACGCAAGGACTTCGTGGATCATCGAGCGCGTTCCCAGATTGACCTTGATCCTGGCGTTGCCCGGACTCGTGAAGCCCTCGTGCTTAAGGCCACAGATCATAGAGCATGCCTCGCATCCGGCGCAAAGCGAGTATTCCGGCGAATACTGGACTATGTGGTTTGCGTATCCTTCCATTCACCCTCCCCTTCAGAATCGGAGAAGCCTTGCGGCAGCGCACAAAGCGGGCGCATTGTCCGCTTGGCCGCCCTTCCTTCCTTGGTATAATTATATTTGGTGTCCAGGCAAAAGCCCATGCCAAGAGCCTTCCAGGCCTTTGGACAGCCGATGCGACGTTGGATTTCGCCTGAGGAGAGACGCGATGAAACCACCTGTGACTCTGGATGAATGGACCGCTTGCTTCGATCTGGTGGCCGAGGGAACCAACGACGACGAGGTTCTCGAAGCGCTGAAGGCCGGAACCTACGAGTGGGTGGGAAACGCCGGCGTCGCGCTGAACAACGTGATGGTCGATGCGATCAACAGGCGCATCGAGAAGGCCAACCATGACTTCGGCAAATCGCTCTTCCTCGAGATTCCGCCGAAGCGCGCAAGCTGCGATATCGCACCGCTTGTCAACGAGACGATCGACCGCTACGTCGGCACGCTGCGCTTCATAACGATGGTGCTGGGAATCCGCGTCGTGCCGTTCGATCGCCAGAACTACATCTGCACGCAGATCGAGGAGATAGCGCTGGGTTCGCACTATTCGACCGTAGAGGATCTCAGGAAGTACGGGCATCCGGATATCGCCGAGATGCTCGAGGCCAGGCCGCTATACGAGTTGCTGGTCAGCTGATACCGCCTCGGACCAGCTCCCAACGACCCCATATGGATGCAAGGCGGGCTGACGTTGCGACCAACGTCAGCCCGCCTTGGAATCGAAAGATGTGAGCCGTTAGGCTTCGGTTGCCTCCTCGACAGCCTCCACGACCTCTGCCTCTGCCTGCTCGGAAGCCTCTGCGACAGCCTCGGCGATTGCAGCGGGAGCGGCCTGCGCGGCCGCGAGGGCGGCCTCTGCAGCGTCCTCGGCGGCGACTCTATCAAGATGCCTCTTCTCGAAGCCCTTGATGATCGCACCGAAGAAGATCGCGACGGCGGACATGATCGCGAAGATCCAGTAGCCGAGCGCAAGCGTGCCGGTATGCATGAGAGCCGCGCTGGTGATCGCGGGGCCCACGTATGCGGCCGGGATCAGCATCAGGTTAAGGATGGAGAAGTTGGTTGCATAGAACTTGGGACCGAAGCATCTCGCCGCGAAGCTCGTGACGATGACGGGCACGCCGCCTCCGCCGATGGCGAAGATAACGGTGCCCAGCGACAGGAAGATGATCGAGCCCAGGTTGATGCCAAGCGCCAGGAAGGCGGCGCCAACGGCCTCGAGGATTCCGACGATGACCATGGCCATCGGGGTCGAGGTCTTGTCGAAGATCGTGCCGACGAGCGGACGGCCGAAACCGCAGGAGAGGGAGTAGATGCTGAGGAATACGACTCCGATGACCTGGGTGGTGCCAGACTGGACGGCGGTCTGCACGACGAAGCTGGTGGTTCCGAGCGAGCACGTGATGAGCAGGAACTGCCAAATCCAGAAGATGTAGGTGATGGGCTTCTTGAGCATTGCGAGCGGGGTGAAGCTGCGCTGCTCCTTGGCCTCCTTCTTGGCTGCCTCCTTATCCTTCTTGGCGAGCGCGAAGGTGTTGAGCTCGATGAGCTGTGCGCTGTTCGGGACCTTGATGGCAATGGCGCCGAAGACCAGGACGGCGGCGACTACGATGCCGAAGATCTTGAAGGCCAGCCTCCAGCCGATGCTTGCGAACATGGCGCTTGCGGCGGAACCGATGACGATCGTCGAGAGCATGTAGCACATGAGCAGGGTGCCCGATGCGAAGCCCGGCCTGTCCGGGAACCACGGGGTTACGGCGCCGACGACGTTGGTGTAGGTGAAGCCTGCACCGAAGCCGCCGAAGATGCCATAGGTGACGTAAAGGATCCACGGAGTGTTCTCTCCGACGAAGAGCGCGCCGAAGAATCCGAAGAATATGAACGCCGCGGCGACGATGAGGGTTCCCCTGAGGGTGATCTTGCGGGTTACCCACGTGCCGATGACTCCTCCAAGGGAGAAGCACCACATCAGGAACGTGAAGGTGAGCGAGAGCGTGCTGGGCTCCCAGCCGAACTCCTCAGAGAACGGGACCGAGAAGATCGACCATGCGTAGATGAATCCGACGATCAGCAGGACGAAGCAGCCGTAGCCAAGCGTTATCCATCTCTTCTTGGTAATAGACAACCTAACCATCTCCTTAGTTGAATAGTTGCGTAAGAATTATATTTGTTGAGCATATCGGAGATGGCAATGTGTCGGTCAACGCGAACATGCTGTTGCTGGATTGGCTTTTTGGAAACAGGTGGTGGCTTAAACAGGGCTTTTCCTGCCCATATGCGGCGCTTCGGCAGCCAATTTCCACACAGGCCGACGCTTCTCCAGCGATGTTTCGCGCTATGCGCCACAGGTTCACTAGCACGCCTGCACGCTCTGCGGCAGTCTCTTCCTGTACCCGTAGACGAAGAACGCCACACCCGCTATCAGCATCGGAATGCTGAGCAGCATCCCCATGGTGAGCCAATCGCCGGCAAGGTATCCGAGCTGCACGTCGGGCTGCCTGACGAACTCGATGAGGATGCGGAAAATGCCATAGAGAACGAGGAAGATGCCGAAGTAGCATCCGCGATAGAGCGGCGGTTCCCTTCGCGTAAGGATGAGCAGCACCACGAGGATGACCACGCCCTCGAGCAACGCCTCGTAAAGCTGCGACGGATGGCGCGGCAGCGAGCCCGCGTTCTGGAAGACCACTCCCCAGGGCATCGTGGTGACCGAACCCCACAGCTCGCCGTTGATGAAGTTGGCCACTCTGCCGAAGAACAAGCCGATCGGGGCGGCCGTGGCCACAAGGTCAGCTAGCGTGCCGAATTTGATCTTGGTGATCCGCGCGGCTATCAGGCCGCCTATGAACATTCCTATCAGGCCGCCATGGAACGACATGCCCCCTTCATTGAAGGCGAGAATCTTCGCGGGGTGCGTCCAATAGTAGCCATCGCCGTAGAAGATGACGTAGCCGAGACGAGCGCCGAGGATCGCGCCCACCATGATGCAGAGCAGGAGGGTGAGAGCGTGCTCGGAAGTCATGCCGATCTTCCAGCGCTTGGCGATCCTGTAGATCAGCAGGATGCCGAGGACGAATCCCAAGATGTAGGCGATTCCGTACCATCGCACCGTCAACGGCCCGATGGTGAAGGCAACGGGATCCATTGCGTCATAGAAGGCCTGGAGCACTGCGGGTTCCTACTCGTCTTCCGATGGCCGGTAGCCCGAGTCGATCTCATCGATCGCCTCGTCGACGCTGCCAAGCTGCTCGAGCTGCCTGTGGAAGTACTCGAGCTGCGCCTTCTCGAACTCGGAAAGCGTCATCTTGGATGCGCGGCGCTCCTTCGGCCTGATCTGGTATCCCATGACGACCATGCCCGAGTTTGGCGTGGTGGAGTAGTTGAGGATCACCTTGTTGCCATCCGCATCGGTGACCCCGCGCTCGGGGACCTTGCTGACAGGGGGCGGCGCGACCGGCTTCTCGCCATCGATGTCTGGAACCATGTCGCCGAGGTCGGGCTTGGGCGGAGCGGTCGGCTCGCCGATGACGTTCGAGACGTCCTTGCACTGGTCCATCTTCTCGAAGAGGTTGCGGACGTCGGCGGTTGGGTCGGGCTCAGCCGCTGCTTCCGGCTTCGCTGGCGCCTCGACCGGCTCGGCCAGCTCCTCCGGCTCCGCGACGGTTTCCGCCATCAGCCCATAATCCAGCGGAGACGCGGGAGCTTTCGCCTCTTCCTTGGGGTCCTCGAGCTCGGCTTCCACCTCAGGTTGAGGCTCGATTGGCTCCTCGGCCTCTAGCTCGGGCTCTTCGGCCTCGACTTCAACCTCGGCCTCCACGACAGCCTCTTCGACTATGGCCTCGGTCTCCTCGACCGCAGCTTCGGCTTCCTCCAGCTCTGCCCCAGCCTCCTCGACCGCAGCCTCCGCCTCCTCGACCAGCTCTTCCAACTCGCCCTCGAGATCGTCGAAGTCGATCTCGATCAGCTCGTCGCGCGAAACGAAGGTCAGTTCGCACATCGAATCGAGCAGAGGGCTGAAGTCGCTATCCTCGTCGTCAGCGAAAGGTATCTCGTAGGCCATCGCCCTACCGCAGGTCGGGCAGGAGAACGTCATGATCAGCGCGCCGTCCTTGAGGATCGTCATTCCCTCGAGGTCCTCTTTGGTCAGCGACACCTCACCGCAGGTCGGGCAAAGGATATCCATTCTGTCATTCGTTTCACTCATGATGAACGCTCTTATCGATCTTGGGTCCGTTGGTCAGGAAGAACTCGCAGTAATAGCATTGCTCCTTGATCGCCGCAGTCCGGTCGATCTCAGGGTCGAGCAGCAGCGACACATCTGTTGCAATTATATGCTGCGGATTGCTGCAAAACGAGTAGTTGCAATCGGCGGGGCATGGCGAATAGACCTCCGTAGAAACATGGGGGCACCTTCCGCTCATCTCTTCGTCGCATCCGCGCTCTGTCCAGCAGCTCATGTTCGCAATCCTGTCGGTTGTCTATATGGATATGATAATCGAATTGGCGCAAAAGGGAGAGCGTCATCCAGCCTTCGCGGCGTTCTCCCGCCCTCCCTTGACAAAACGGCCCACCGCAAGCAGAATGCGACGCAAGGAAGCATTCCCGCCAGATTGCGCGATTTGCGGCGCATCGGCGACACCAGGGTTAGGAGTTCACGATGGAGTTGACCGGCGACACCAGGCTGAGGGATATCGACGAGGCTTATCCGTTCCTCAGGGAGAGGCTCCCGCAAATCGATCCGAAGTTCAAGATCATCAACTCGCCTCTCGGAAAGGGCCTAATCAAGAAGTCGACGCTTGCAGACGTGAGCGAGAAGGCCGGCATCGATCTCGATAAGCTCATCGAGGGACTGCAGAAGATCATCGAAGAGGGTTAGCGCGCTACGGTGACGAACCCCCACACTGAGGCGCCGTATCTCCGCGCTGGGGCGCCGTACCTCCCCCACAAGGCTTTGCCTTCCAGTTGGTGCAAGCTCGACGAAGCAGGCAATAAAAAAGGGATGCAGCCACCTGGCTGCATCCCTTGCGTTTGCAGATTGGAATCGCGCTTACGCGAAATCGATATCATCGGCAGGAATGACCCTGAGGACGCCGTTGACGTTCTCCTTGAGAACCCTCTCCACCGCATGGGCAAGAGTGAGCTGCGACATCGGGCAGCCCTTGCAAGCGCCCTGAAGCTCGACGACTACGGTGCCGTCATCCTGCGTATCGATGAGAGCGATATCGCCGCCATCAGCCTGAAGCTGCGGACGGATGAGCTCGATGATCTCTGCGACCTTGACCTTGTCTACCATTTTGACTCCTTGAGCGTTTAGCCTTGCGTTACCGACGTTTATCCAGAGAATAGCACATATTGTCCAGAATCTGCCTCTATATAGTGCTTCGGGGCCCGGGGGTGCGATCAGCGACGTCCTGCTCTCCCACGGCCTACGCCGCAGTACCATCGGCGATGGAGGGCTTAACTTCCGGGTTCGGGATGGGACCGGGTGGGACCCCTCCTCCATGGTCGCTGAGCGCACCCCCGGACCCCGTCCG
>JAFWGD010000255.1 GCA_017515355.1 Coriobacteriales bacterium | reverse complement strand
TCATCTCAGTCGACACCTCCACTGAGGAGCGCATGGGCTATTCGCTGCCTGTGATGAGACGCTCGCCCAGAAGCGTATCGATCGACCACCACAAGGACAGCGCCATATCCGCAGATCTGACTCATGTCGAGGCCGATGTGGCGTCGGCGTGCATGCTCGTCTGGGAGCTGGCCAAGGTTCTCTGCGGTGCTCCTTCGGCTGCGGTCGCATCCGCCTGCTATGCGGGCACTTTGACTGACACAGGGATGTTCCAGTTCCAGAATTGCGACGCGCGATGCATGCAGGCCGTGGGCGAGTTCGTCGATGCTGGTGCAAATCCGTACGAGATCGCCACAGACGTCTACCAGAGCAAGGCGATCGGTCTCATAAAGCTCGAGGGTCGCGTTGCCGATAGGCTTGCGCTGACTCCCCGCGGAACCATTGCCTACTCGTGGGTCGCCAAGGCCGATTTCGACGAGCTCGGCGTGACGAAGAGCGAGTCAGAGGGCCTGGTCGACATCGTTCGAAGCGCCAAGGGCATCGAGATCGGCATCCTCATGCGCGACGAGGGCGGCATCATCAGGTGCAACATCCGCTCCAAGAAGCATCTCGACGTCTCGATCATCGCCAAGCGCTTCGGCGGCGGTGGACACGTCGCGGCCTCTGGATTCTCGCTGAGAGGCGAGCTTGCCGAGCTTCTCCCTCGTATCGTAGATGTTCTGGTTGAGATCGAGGATCAGATTGCATCTGGAGCCTATGGCAGCGACTTCGACACCCGCGGCCTTGCCGGAGCATAGCCTTGAAGCGCGGCGGCACGGACATCTGCGCCATGCTTGCAGTCGACAAGCCGGCTGGCGCAAGTTCGCATGACATCGTCAACGCTATCAGACGCATCACAGGGGAGGGACGTGTCGGTCATTGCGGCACGCTCGATCCCTTCGCAACCGGCTTGCTTATCGTCAACATCGGCCCGGCGACGCGCCTTTCCGATTACGTCATGGGCAAATCGAAGCGCTATGACGCGCTGATCAGATTCGGCTTCTCGACCGATACGGATGATCGCACCGGCTCTCCGTTGGAAACCGGAGAGCTGCGCGAGGAGCTGCTCGACAAGGATTTCGCCGCTTCGCTTCTTTCCGGCTTCATCGGCAAATCGATGCAGGTTCCATCCGCATTCAGCGCCAAGAAGGTTGATGGCAGGCGAGCTTACGAACTTGCCCGGAATGGCATGGGAGCCGAGCTGAAGCCCGTGGAGATAGAGATCGGCGAGATCTCGCTCGAAAGCATCTCCAGAGTCGAGGACGAGAACGGAGCCGGCATCCTCTGGAGCGTTGGAATGGAGGTCTCGAAGGGAACCTACATCAGAGCCTTCGCAAGGGATCTGGGTATGAAGGCAGGTTGTCCGGCGCACCTGGTGGAGCTCAGACGAACCGCTATCGGCAACATCGACCTCTCGCAGGCCCATAGCATCGACGAGATCTCCGTCGATGGGCTCAGGAACTGCTTCATCGATCCAGTCGAGGCCTGCTCCCTTGCTCGCTGCGAGGTGGATGCCCAAACCGCCTCTCTGGTCGGCAACGGCTCGAGGATAGGGATCGATCGGGCGAATCTCCAGCAAGAGCGCATCGCAATCGTGTACGATGGACGGATGCTGGCAATCTACGAGGCGCTTGCGGAAGGGGATCCGCAGGCAGCGACTCGAATCTGCAAGCCATGCGTGGTTATACCCGGAGGTGTTGAAGGTGTCCGTTGACGCATCAAAGAAGAGTTCCCAGATCATCTACAGGAACTTCGAGGAGGAGCTGCCCGAGGATGGCAATCTCGGAGCCGTCGTATGCGCGATGGGAGTCTTCGACGGCGTCCACATCGGACATCGCAGGCTGATCTCCGACTGCATCGAGGCGGCGCGCGAAAAGGGTTGCAAATCCGCGATAATCACGTTCGACATCGATCCGACCGAGCTCTTTGCAAAGGATTCGCCACGCAAGCTGATGACCGACGACGACAGGATCGCCCTGCTTGCAACGCTGGGTGCCGATTACGTTGTCGTCGACGCGTTCACCAAGGCGTACTCGCAGCTATCTCCCGAAAGCTACATCGAGCGGGTGCTCCTTTCCGAGCTCGAGCCTGCAGCCCTATTCGTCGGTTCCGACTTCAGATTCGGGCACATGGCCGCTGGAACGGTCGAATCGCTCAGGGCCATCCTCGAGCCTCGCGGTTGCGAAGTGGTTGCGCATGAGCTGCTCGAATGCGATGGAGAGGTGGTCACAGCCAGCCGCATCCGCGATCTCGTGCAGTCTGGAAGCATCGAGCTGGTCAACGAGCTGCTCGGCAGGACGCACTTCATGCATGCAATCGTGGTCGAAGGCCGCAAAGAGGGGCGCAAGCTCGGATTCCCCACGGCCAATCTCGTCCCGGTCATCGACTATGCCAAGATGGCCGATGGCGTCTATGCAGGCTATGTGCGCGTTGAGGGGGAGTGGTTCAAATCGGCGATATCAGTCGGAGTGCCCAAGACATTCGGCGACATCGAGTGGACCATCGAGGCCAACATCTTGGATTTCGACCGCGATATCTACGGCCT
>JAFWGD010000254.1 GCA_017515355.1 Coriobacteriales bacterium | reverse complement strand
TACCTCAAGGCCAACGGCTACATGGCCGCCAACGAGTGGGCCAAGGACAGCCACGGCTGGATGTACATGGACGCCTCGGGCAAGATCACCAAGTCCAAGTGGGTCAAGTACAAGGATTATTGGTACTATCTGAAGGCTGATGGCTACATGGCCACCGGCACCCAGACCATCAACGGCAAGACCTACAGGTTCGATTCCTCTGGAAAGTGGATTTCGTAGGCTGAAGACTTGCTGAATCCAAAAGGCGGAGGCCGGGGGAGAGATCCCTCGGCCTCCTTTCAATGCCGCCGTCCTCTCCTGCTTAGGTGCGGGGAAGCGGTTCGGCCTGCCGTTCCCTTCAGGTATCAACGCTATGGGAATGCGCCAACAGTTTCAAATCGGGAAGATATCAGCTGCTCACATGTCGAAAAGAACTCGAACGCGCTCCACGAATTACCATTGGCAAACTTTTTTCGGATAACGATTGACCCAAAGATTAGAGAAGACTAACATTCGTAATCGTTAGATTAGGTTTACTTTTGCGAAAGCAAAGGGGCAGCAGACGCGCAGCGCGCGAAGAGAGGTCTGATCAGACCGTGGGAGTTCCTCTTTCAATGCTCAAATCCGGCGAATCCGGCCTTGTAACCCGCATCGGCGGCAAACCCGAAACGCGCAGGTTCCTCGAGAGCCTTGGTTTCGTCGTGGGCGCACCGGTTTCGGTGGTCAACGTCATCAACGGCAACGTCATCTGCTCGGTGATGGACAGCCGCATCGCCATAAGCAAGGAGATGGCGCAGAAGATCTCCGTCTAGCAACGCGGGCGGTCCTGCAGGCGCATGCTGGGCGAGGGCCGCTTGAAGTTTGGTATCAAACCCGATGGGAAAGGAGTTGTCAGCATGAACCTATCCGAGGTTCGCGTCGGGAACACCGTTAGAGTCCTCAAGCTGAATGGGACTGGCCCGGTGCGCCGCCGCATCATGGACATGGGCATCACGAAGGGGCAGGAGATATACGTCCGCAAGGTCGCTCCCCTCGGCGATCCCATGGAGGTAACGGTTCGCAAGTACGAGCTGTCCGTCCGCAAGGCCGACTGCAAGATGATCGAGGTCGAGCCCGTGGATTCCGCCGATGAGGCTGAACCCGCAGCGGAGGCTGCAGAGTCCGCAGCTGCGCCCGCAGCAGAGCCCGTCGCCGCAGGGGAGGGGGAGTAGGCCATGGCAGAGACCAAGTTCACCATCGCGCTGGCCGGCAACCCCAACAGCGGCAAGACCACGCTGTTCAATGCGCTCACCGGCTCCAATCAGTACGTCGGCAACTGGCCCAGCGTCACCGAAGAGGAGAAGCATGGCAAGCTTAAGGGCCACTCCGACGTGACCATCGCAGACCTTCCAGGCATCTACTCTCTCTCGCCGTACACCCTCGAAGAGGTTGTCGCGCGCGAGTACCTCATCCAGCAGCGCCCCGATGCCATCATCAACATCGTCGATGGCACCAATCTCGAGCGCAACCTCTATCTCACCACGCAGCTCGTCGAGATGGGCATTCCGGTGCTCGTGGCTGTCAACATGATGGACATCGTCAAGAAGAGCGGCGACGAGATCAACATCTCCGCCCTCAAGAAGGCGCTCGACTGCGAGGTCATGGAGATCTCCGCGCTCAAGGGCACGGGCGTTCGCGAGGCCGCCGAGAAGGCCGTCGAGCTCGCCAAGTCGGGCAAGAAGCCCATCCCGCAGCATCGCTTCGCCGGCAGCGTCGAGCATGCTCTCGCGCATATCGAGGAGGTAGCGGTTCACGGCCTTCCCGAGGAGCAACAGCGTTGGCATGCGATCAAGCTCTTCGAGCGCGACGAGCGCGTCGCCAAGCAGCTCAAGCTCACCGACGAGCAGCTCTCTCACATCGATGGCGATATACAGAAATGCGAGGACGAGCTCGATGACGACGCAGAGTCGATCATCACCGCGCAGCGCTACGAGTACATCACCTCGATCATCGATGACTGCATCAAGCACGCCAAGCGCGAGGCACTGTCCATCTCCGACAAGATCGATCGCGTGCTCACCAACCGCATCGCGGCGCTTCCGATCTTCATCATCATCATGTTCGTGGTCTATTGGATCGCGATGGGTCCTCTCGGCTCGTTCATCACCGACTGGATGAACGACGTTTTCGGAGGTCGAACAGTTCTTCAGGGAATTCAGTTTCGATAATGTCGTTGATCCCGAAGATGTTAAGTCCATGGTGTTTGCAGCGAAAATTAAAGGCGCTGAAGATCTTTATGAACTGGAAGATATTG
>JAFWGD010000253.1 GCA_017515355.1 Coriobacteriales bacterium | reverse complement strand
CGGACGGGGTCCGGGGGTGCGCTCAGCGACCATGGAGGAGGGGTCCCACCCGGTCCCATCCCGAACCCGGAAGTTAAGCCCTCCATCGCCGATGGTACTGCGGCGTAGGCCGTGGGAGAGCAGGACGTCGCTGATCGCACCTCCGGGCCCCGAAGCCATTTAAAAGAGAAGAAGCGCACTCGGTGCGCTTTTTTTATGCCCTAATGGGACTGTGGAAGATGCTGGGGAGGATCGAGCTGACGAGTAGCCAGCGCTCGAAAAGCATGTAGCAAAAATGGAAAACCACCTAGAAAGCGGCTTGCTCGCCATGCGCGTATTTGGGCCCTGAACGGCAAGAGCGCAATATCTAAAATAGCGAAAATGCAGACAAGAGAATCAGAAGTCAGGATTCGCTAAGGTTTTCTTCGAAATATCAAGGAATTCCGTTGCAATCCTGTTCAGATTCACTATTATGAAGTTCCCCTAAAACCTCCTCTAAGTTCATAAGACTTGGGAGGTAATCCATGAAACTCCACCAACTTGTACCGTTTTCAGTACGGCTCGGCTATTTGCGGACTGAGCCCCCGCCAGCTTCCTCCAACGGCCTCATGCGCTGCGCGCCTCGCGGAGTTCCGTTGCGCAGCTAACGCTCCAAGGGCAATCAGGGAAGATCCGATTCAAATCGAAACCGCTACCAAACCAGCGCCTCATTTCGCTCAAACGCCGGCAGGTAGCCAAGCAACGGGGGATGATCCATATGTCTAACACCAGCACTGCGCTTCTAGAGAGGAGCGCTATGAAGGCAAGTTCAAGCACCAGCACCGCCCTTCTCGAAAGCGGCGCCGCAAAGTCACCGACAAAGACCGTAACGGAAGAGAAGATACCGATTATGTACGTGCAGCTATTCGGCGGCCTGCGGATCCACATCGGAGGCATGCCAATCGACGAGACGAAGCTCTCGAAGACCAAGATGCGCCTGCTGCTAGCGCATCTGGTTTCGAGATTCGGGCGCGAGGTCGGCAGGGACACGCTCATCGAGAGCCTTTGGCCGGGCTTCGACAAGGACCGCGGCCTCGACAACCTCTACGTCGTGTGGTCGATGCTCAAGCGCATCACCGAAGGAGTTGCCGACAGCAGCAAGTACTTCATCAACTACGGAACGATCTATCGCATCAACTCGCGCTATGTGAAGTCGGATGTCCAGGAGTTCGATCTCCTCGCGCGCAAGCTGGTCTTTTCCAAGCTCGACCGCGAATCGCTGATCGAGACCTTCTTCCGCATGGACGAGCTTTACACCGGCGACGTGCTCTCTGGACTGCGCTGCGACGACTACACGATGCGCATGCGCGACAGGTACAGGAACACCTACGTCGACATGCTGATTTCCTCTGCAAGGGCGTTCATCGACCTAAAGGACAGCTCGATGGCGCTATGGTTCGCCCGCAAGGCGCTCAGCATCGACTCGACACGCGAGGACGTCTTCCAAACGTTGATGATGGCGCAGGGCATCGCTGGCCAGCGCACTGCGGGAATGGATACCTACTTCATGTGCAAGCGCTATCTCGACGAGAATCTCGGAATCGCGCTATCGCACAAGACGATAGAGATTTACGAGAAGCTGCTCAACGACGAGTACTGAGCCTGAAAGGCCGCGATCTGCCTATATCGCCCAGCTGCTAAGAATTCCTTTGGAATTCGTTCGGAGCTGGTTTGGAATCCCCAGGGAATCGGGTAAGGATGCGCGGCTACCATCTCACAAGTTAGCTGCGTTCATCGAATGCGCCTGTATGAGAGCGAGGTTTTGGGGGATGACGCAGTTACAGGGCGGACGAGGATTTCTCGTCCGCCATCCATTTGTCCCCGAAGCGGCTCTCGAGCTTCGATCAGATTGTGTAATCGGTGTGCCTGTCGCGCATTGCAAGCCCAAACGCGCGGGTCGTTAAGGTATGCTAATGACGTGTATGTACACCCTAGAGAAGGTAATTGCATGGCAAAAATCCTCAGTAAGCTCTTCTCGATCGGAGAGGGCAAGCAGGCAAGGGAATACGAGTCGCGCGTTCCCGCCATCAACGAGCTCGAACCCAAGATGAAGGCGTTGGATGACGCCGAGCTCGCCGCCCTCACCGCCACGTTCAAGAACCGCTACGAGAACGGCGAGTCGCTCGATAGCCTCCAGCCGGAAGTGTTCGCAGCGGTCAGGGAAGCATCGGTCAGAACCCTTGGAATGCGCCACTTCGACGTGCAGCTCATCGGCGGCATGGCGCTTCACAACGGCGAGATCGCCGAGATGAAGACCGGCGAGGGAAAGACGCTCGTCTCGACTCTGGCCGGATACCTCAATGCTCTGACTGGCAGGGGAGTCCACATCGTTACCGTCAACGACTACCTTGCCAAGCGCGACAGCGAGTGGATGGGGCAGATCTACCGCTTCATGGGCATGGATGTCGGACTTCTCCAAAACGGCATGAAGTTCGATTCCAAGCGCCCGGCCTATGCGGCCGACGTGACCTACGGCACCAACTCCGAATTCGGCTTCGACTACCTGCGTGACAACATGGTCAGCCGCGCTCGCGACAGGGTGCAGCGCGGCCATGTCTACGCGATCGTCGACGAGGTCGACTCGATCCTCATCGACGAGGCGCGAACCCCGCTCATAATCTCCGGCGTTGGCTACAAGGCTGCCGAAACCTACAAGCGCTTCGCCAAGGTGATGCCGCTTCTCACCGAGGACGACTATGAGCTCGACGAGGCGCGCCACACGATCATGGCCACGGACGACGGCCTCAAGAAGGTCGAGAAGCTTCTCGACATCGACGATCTCTACGCCGATCCGTCGGGCCAGCTCGTCAACCATCTGCAGCAAGCTCTGAAGGCGCAGTTCATGTTCCATCGCGATATCGACTACGTCGTGATGGACGGCGAGGTCAAGATCGTCGATGAGTTCACCGGCCGCATCATGGAGGGCAGGCGCTACTCCGAGGGTCTGCACCAGGCTCTCGAGGCAAAGGAGAACGTCGCCGTCAAGGAGGAGAACCAGACGCTCGCCACGATCACGCTGCAGAACTACTTCAGGCTCTACGAGAAGCTCTCGGGCATGACTGGTACGGCGGCAACCGAGGACTCCGAGTTCCGCGAGATCTACAAGCTCGCGGTAACGCAGATCCCGCCGAACAAGCCGGTCATCCGCAAGGACGAGAACGATGTCGTCTACAGAACGCTCGATGCGAAGTTCAACGCGATAGTCGAGGATATCGTCACCAGGCACAGGGCGGGCCAACCCTGCCTCGTCGGAACCGTCTCCATCGAGAACTCCGAGCTCATCTCGCGCAAGCTCGACAAGCGCGGCGTCAAGCACGAGGTCCTCAATGCCAAGCACCACGAGCGCGAGGCTTCGATCGTAGCCCAGGCGGGCCGCAGCGGCGCGGTCACCATCGCGACCAACATGGCCGGCCGTGGTACCGACATCCTGCTTGGCGGCAACCCCGACTACATGATCGACGACGTGCTCTGGGCGAACGGGATCGATCCCGAGGAGGCCACCGAGGCCCAGGTCGCAAAGGCTCTTGCCAAGGCACGCTCGGTATGCAAGGCCGATCACGACAGGGTGGTCGCGGCGGGCGGTCTCGCGGTCATAGGCTCGGAGAGGCACGAGTCGAGACGCATCGACAACCAGCTGCGCGGACGTTCCGGACGCCAGGGCGACCCGGGCGTCACGCGCTTCTACCTCTCTCTCGAGGACGACATCATGAGGCTCTTCGGCGGAGAGCGCATGGACCGCATCAGCCGCATGATGGAGCGCACGGAGATCCCAGACGACCAACCGCTCAAGGCCAATCTGGTCAGCAAGGCCATCGAGAACGCGCAGCATCAGGTGGAGTCGCTCAACTTCGCATCCAGAAAGCACGTCCTCGAGTACGATGACGTCATGAACCTGCAGCGCCAGGCAATCTACGAGGAGCGCAACAACATCCTCGATGGAAAGGACATCCACTCGAAGACGACCGAGATCCTGCGCGAGACGGTCGATCGCACCATCGAGAAGTACTGCAAGAGCCAGTATCCCTCCGACGAGTGGAACTACGAGGGTCTGCGCAAGTGGATCGCGATTACCGTGAACAACCCGGAGGTTTCGATCGAGCCGCTGCGCAAGGCGACGGACATCGATGAGATCGCCGACATGCTCTACGACTTCCTCTACGAGGAGTACAAGGCCAAGGAGGCCTCCTTCGGCGAGAGGAAGATGATGCTGCTCGAGTCGCAGATCATGCTTCGCACGATGGATGTCAGGTGGATGACCCACCTCCAGGAGATGGATTACCTCAAAGCGGGCATCGGCTTGCGCGGCATTGGCCAGCGCGACCCGCTCGTAGAGTACAAGGAGGAGGCGCACAGGGCGTTCGGTCTGCTGCGCGACTCGATGTACGATGACTACATCCAGACGCTGCTGCGCATCCAGATCGTCCAGGAGGAGGAGCCTCCGCAAAGCGACGCGCTGCGTGGAGCGACCTTCTCCGGACCGGCCGACACCACCACTGGCGGCGTGATGAGCGAGGCTCGCATGACGATGACGGCAACCGGAAGCGCGCAGGCTGCGGCAGAGCAGGTCTCCCAGACCGTCTCCGCTCCGCCAAGGCCTTTGCCAACCGGCAAGCCCAAGACCTTCGTCAAGGACAAGAACGATCCGTTCGCGAACGTCGGACGCAACGACGACTGCCCCTGTGGCAGCGGCTTGAAGTTCAAGAAGTGCCACGGCAAGAACAGGTAGCTTTTGATGGTTGAGGACAGAAGCTCGCAACTAGAGGCTCTGAAGAGCAGGATCGACCAGGTTGGCCAATACCTGCACATCGACTCTAAGCGGGAGAGTCTCGCACAGCTCGAGGCCCAGGCTTCTGCACCCAACTTCTGGGACGATGCGCAGCACGCGCAGGAGCTCACCAAGCAGGCGGCTGATCTTCGCGACGACATCGCGGCATTCGACAGGGCCTGCGCCGACATCGACGACGCATTCGTAGCCAACGAGCTCGCGCTGGCCGCCGATGACGAGTCGCTAGCGGCCGAGGTCGAGCAGATCGCAAGCGCGCTCGAGGGCTCTATCGACGCGATGGAGCTCAGCTCTTGGTTCGACGGAGAATTCGATGGCAGCGACGCCGTGGTCTCGATCAATCCGGGCGCTGGCGGTCTCGAGGCCCAGGACTGGACCTCGATGCTCTTCAGGATGCTCACGCGCTACGCCGAGCGCAAGGGCTGGAAGGTCTCGGTCACAGATGCCCCGGCGGGAGAGGGGATCGGACTCGATCACGCCACCTTCACAGTAAGCGGGCGCAACGCCTACGGCATGCTTCGCAGCGAGGACGGCGTCCACAGGCTCGTGCGCATCAGCCCCACCGATGAGAAGAAGCGTCGCCACACCACCTTCGCGGCGGTTCAGGTGCTCCCGATCCTGCCCGACGACATCGAAGT
>JAFWGD010000252.1 GCA_017515355.1 Coriobacteriales bacterium | reverse complement strand
TGTCACCTCTCGCCAATCGCAATTTGGCTCTCTACCTGCGCAAACAGTTATACTTAATCATTGTTTAGAGCTATCTGGCCTTTCTCTTAATCCCAAGGTCAAGGGTTCGACCCCCTTACGGCCTACCAGAGATTTCGCCAGGTCAGGAGCCAAATCGAGCTCTTGACCTGTTTTGCTGTATGGGGCCGCATGCCTGCTTTGGGCAACAGTTGGGAGCCACGGCCGTTATAGGAGGGGGAATTCGAATGCGCATTTTGGTTCTCGGTCCGTTCAACGACGAGCATGTGAAGATGATCCGTGAAGCTGGCGGCGCAGATGCGCAGATCGCCTTCTTCCCGCAAGGGCTCAAGGGCCAAGAGCTGCTCGATGAGCTGCTGAGAGCCGACGTGATCGTCGGAGACCCCGATCCCGCCGTCCTTTCGCAGACGTCCAACGTCAAGCTCATGCAGAGCACCTGGGCGGGCGCGGACGCATACACGCACGGGCCGTTCCCCTTCCCCGCCAACACCAAGCTCTGCAACGCAGTTGGCTCGTATGGCCACATAATCAGCCAGCATGCGATTGGCGAGCTCCTTGCGATCACGATGAACCTCGCGGGCTATCGCGACCTTCAGGCCAAGCACGAGTGGGGCGATCTCGGAGGCAACATGTCGCTCGAGGGAACCAATGTGCTGATCTTCGGAGCGGGCAATATCGGAGGGGCTTGCGCGAAGAGGCTCATGGGCTTCGATGTCGCAAGGATAGTCGGGGTTTGCAGGAACACCGCGGAACCGCGAGAGCACTTCGACAGGCTGGTCACTCTGGCGGAGGCGGAGGTGGAACTTCCCGAGGCCGACGCGGTCATCTGCGCTCTGCCCAACAGCGCAGAGAGCGCAGGGTACCTCGATGCTCGCAGGCTTGGGATGCTCAAGCCGGGCTGTGCCCTGGTAAACGTAGGCCGCGGCAACTTCATAGATTGCGATGCGCTGGCGGACATCCTCGAGGCCGGCGCGATCCGCGGAGCAGCGCTCGACGTCACCGATCCCGAGCCGCTTCCTGCCGACCATCGCCTATGGGACGAACCGCGCTGCCTCATCACCCCCCACATCAGCGGAGGCTCCTTCAGGCACCCGACCACGACGATGAACATCTGCAAGACGGCCTGCTACAACATCCGCGCGCTGCGCGAGGGCGCGCCGCTCAAAAACCAGGTTCTCTAGCGGAGGAATCCCGCAAGCAGGTTGCGAATCATGGCGCGCAGCTAGCGCTGCCTCTCCCCCGCCCGCGCGTTTTCCGCGCGCTAGCGGCAATGATATACTTTCATGTGTTACGCTCACGCGTGCACAGCAACAATTAAGGAAACCGCCATGGCATTCGAAGACGCAGACCTCTCCCTCCTCCCCGAAGGCTTCCATCAGAGGGTGATTGATCTTAACAAGGATGGCTACAACTGCGCGCAGATAATGTCTATCGCAACGCTGGAGCAGGAGGGCCTGGAAAACGTCGGCTTCGTGCGCGCGATGGGCGGCCTCAACGACAGCACCGGCCATTCCAAGATGACCTGCGGAGCGCTGACTAGCGCCTGCTGCATCATCTCCTACTTCGCCGGCAAGGGCGAGGACGACGAACTCGAGGACGACGACTTCCAGGAGATGCTGGGAGAGCTCGCCGATTGGTTCGCCGAGAAGTACACGGACAAGTACGGCGGCTTCAGGTGCTGCGACATGCTCCACGACAACTACGACAACAGGATCTTCGTGTGCCCCGAAGCTATCGAGAGCGCATACGCGAAGGCCATCGAGCTCCTCGACGACAGGGGGCTTTGGCCTTGGTAGGCGCGGTCATACCCGCCGCCGGCCTCTCATCGCGCATGGGAGATTTCAAGCCGCTGATGGAGGTCAACGGCTTCCCGATGATACGCATGACAGTGCAGTCCGCCATCGACGGCGGCGCGCGATGCATCGTCGTGGTGACGGGACGCGAGGCTCAAGGCGTGCGCGATGCTCTCGCCGGCCTCGACGTGACCTTCGCCCACAACGAAAACTACGCCACATCCGACATGATGTTCTCGATCCAGCTCGGGCTCGCCGCGCTCGTCGAGGCGGCGAAAGAGCCGTTGGAGGGCTTCTTCCTGCTGCCGGGAGACATTCCTGCGATCTCGCCTGCCACATTCGCGCTCATGAGCGGATTCGCGATTGCCAACGACATCGACATGCTCAAGCCCTCCTATGGGGAGACAAACGTACACCCGCCATTCATCTCCGCGCGGCTCTTCGCCGCGATCCTGAGCTACGAGGGCAACCGCGGCCTCAAAGGCGCGCTCGCCGAGGCTGGAGCAGATATCGTGCGCTTCCCCATCGACGATGAGGGCGCGTCGCTCGATGCCGACGAGCCCGCCGACTTCGAGCGTCTCGTAGAGTACGCTAAGGCCCACAAGGGCGTTTCGGAAAGCATCTGCCAGAAGCTGTTCGAGTTAGCCGAAACGCCAAGCAACGTCATCGAGCACACGATGGCGGTCTCAAGGCTCGCCAGACGCATGGCCCGCAGCCTCAATGCGGCAGGCTACCATCTCGACGAGGAGCTGTGCGCCAGCGGAGGAGCGCTTCACGACATACTGCGCGTGAGGCCAAGGCACTCCAAGGAGGGAGCTGCCCTGCTCCACAAGCTGGGATATCTCAAACTCGCAGAGATCGTCATAGCCCACGACGGCTTCTTCGGCCTCTATCCCAAGGACTTCGACGAGGCCACCATCGTCAACCTCGCCGATAAGTTCATGCAAAACGACCAGCTGGTCACCATCGGGAAGCGATACGAGAAAGCGACGAAAGCCTTCCCCGAAAACACCCCGATTGGCGCTAGAATAGCACTCGACGTGGAAATACTCGAAAGGCTCCAGCAGCGCTACGAGGAGTTGACGCATGACCGGATCGTCTAACGACTTCGCCCCGATCTACCTGAACAACGCGGCGACCTCCTTCCCGAAGCCCGATTGCGTGGCCGAGGCCATGGCTCAAGCTGTGAGTTCGCTGCCCGGCGGGGACAATCGCGACTCGATGGAGCGACGAAACGTCAACGACGAGCTGCGCATCGCACTGGCCGAGCTGCTTCACGCCCCCGACCACAGGCGCATCGTCCTCGGCTCGAATGCAACATGGGGGCTCAACGAGGCAATCTTCGGGCTGGGGCTGGCAACCGGCGACTGCATAGTCGCCTCGATGGCCGAGCACAACTCGGTGATCCGCCCAGTCGAGGCGCTCGCCAACAAGGGCGTAAAGGTCGAATACGTGCCGGTAGATGTCGCAGGGCGCATCGATTCGGGCGCTTGGAAGACCGCTATCGAGCAGCACTCCCCCAAGATCGCGATTTGCACGCATGCCTCCAACGTCACCGGCGCGATCAATGACGTCGCGAAACTCGCCGCCATCGCGAAGGAACATGGCGCAATCACGCTCGTGGATGCGGCGCAGACGCTCGGTCTCGTCGAAATCGACGCAAGCGACCCGAACATCGACATGATCGCCTTTACAGGCCACAAGTACCTCCTCGGCCCACAGGGCACCGGCGGACTCTTCGTCGGCGATGGCATCGAACTCGAACCGCACGCCATCGGTGGCACAGGAGTCAGGAGCGACCTCGCCAAGATGCCCGATGAATACCCGATGCACCTCGAGGCAGGCACCTCCAACGAGCCCTCGAACGCGGGCCTTTTGGCAGCCATACGCTGGGCCAAGGACAACCCCATCGACATCGATGCGCTAACGGAGAAGTGCGCCAGGCTGCGCGATGGACTGGCTGGAGTTGGCGCAAAGGTCATCGACCCGGGCGCGCCATCCACGCCCGTGGTCTCCTTCACCATCGAGGGGCTTGCCCCGGGCTATGTCGGAGAGCTCCTCTTCGACTGCTACGACGTCATCTGCAGAACCGGGTTGCACTGCGCCCCGAAGATCTTCGGCTGCCTAGGAGATGGCCTCGAGAACGGAACGGTTCGAATCAGCCTCTCGCGCTTCACCACGGACGACGAGATCGATGCGCTGATCGGCGCTGTCGACGACATCGTCTCCTCCGAGACGGGCTTCTAGGGGCAGGCCATGGAATTCACCTGCAAGAAGATCGAGAACTGCTTCACCAACTCGGCGAACTTCCAGTACGCGCTCGAGGTGCGCGCCGAGAGCTTCATGGACTCCATCGACGACTGGGCGAGCATCAGAGTCAACGAGAAGCTGCGCCGCCCGACCTTCATCGGCGCGTTCGCCGGCGGAATCCAAGTGAAGGGCGTTCTCGCGAAGAACTCGATTCGCGTCGGCTATCCAGAGGACCGCTGGGAGGATTGCAAGGAGCGCTTCGAGGCGCGCCTGGCGGCGATGGATGCTGCGGAGATATCGGAAGACACCGAATAGAAAGGCGTTCGAAATGGCTGCATTCCCCAAGAGCAAGGTTGACGAATACGCGAGCGCTTGCGAGGGGTGCACCTTAGAAACGCGCGCAGATCTCGAGGAATTCCAGCTGAAACGGCTCAACGAGCTGCTCGAGCGAGTCAGCGGACGCGGTCTCTACGCGAACTATCCCTCGCACCTCCACTCGCTTGCGGATATCGCGAATCTCCCGTTCACAAGCGAAAGCGACATCATCGAGCACCCAAGCCAGCTCGGCATGGTCTCGCAATCGCAGTGCGTGCGCGTCATCTCCGACGAGACCTCTGCAACCACCGGCAAACCCAAGCGCATCTACTACACCCAGGCCGACAGGGATCGCACTGCGCGCTTCTTCGAAATCGGCTTGCAAGAGCTCATCGAGCCAGGCGACTTCGTCATGCTCGGTTTCCCCGAATCGGGCGAACTCGGCCTAACCGACCTCATCGAGGAGGCTTGCAGGCGCATCGGCGCGATGTGCTACGTAGCAGAAGATGAGGCTTGCTACGCAATCGACCAGATGGCGATGCTCTCCCCCAGCGCGTACATCGGGCATCCTTTCCACATCGCTGCGCTGCTCGACGGGCTGGCGACCCGCGGAATTGCGCCGACGTTCACGCGCACGCTCATCAGCGGAGATTCCTGCAGTTCCGACCTCTGCGAGGCTGTCGCATCGGCAATCGGAAGCTACCCCTTCCTGCATTACGGATCGCGCGAGATCGGACTCGCCGGCGCGGTCTCCTGCCATACCCGCAAAGGCATGCACATCAGGGAGAACGACCTGCTCGTGGAGATAGTCGATGAAACCGGCAACCCGCTGCCCGACGGCGAGTGGGGCGAGATCGTGATAACCACGCTGATGCAAGAGGCGATGCCGTTCGTGCGATATAGGACGCAGGATCGGGGAAGGATCCTTCCCCAGCCCTGCGAGTGCTCTAGCGTTATGAAGAGACTCGATGACAAAATCGAGCGAATGTAGCGCTCAGAGGCCCTAAAACGCCCGCTAAGCCCCGATAATCACTTGCATGAGATGATCTCCGCCATGATGCTGACCGCTATCTCAGCGGGCGTCTTGGCACCGATCTCTAGGCCAATCGGGCTGTGCACCAGCGCAAGCTGATCATCGGTCGCGCCGCGCTCGCGAAGGCTGTTGTAGACCGCAGCGCGCTTCGTCTTCGAGCCGATCATGCCGATGTAATGCGCTGGCTTGTCGATTGCCCACTCGAGGACGTCGCGGTCGAATGCATGCCCGCGCGTGATGATCAGGATATGAGACCTGCCATCGATTACGAGCTCCGGAATATGGAGGAAGTCATCGAGGACGACGATCTCGCAGCCGGGGAAGCTCTCCTCGTTGGCGTGCTCTGCACGATCGTCGAAGACCGTGACCTTGTAGCCGAGATGAACAGCCAGATAGGCGACCTCCTTGGAAACGTGCCCAGCGCCGAAGAGGTAGATCACCCCAGCCGTCGAGATGGCATCGCTGAAGACGCTGACCCCGGGAACATCGTCGCAGTGGATGCCGACGCGGATCGGGCTCTCGAGCAGCTCGCGCGAAATGACCCCGATTCCCGGAAAGTCCCCGACGAGCCCCTCCCCCTCCACGAATAGCGCCAGTGTGCATCTGGCCGCCTGCTCATCGCGCGCATCGTAGATCGAGTAGAGGGTTGCCTCCTTGCCGTTCATCGTGGCATCGTGGGCCGCGCTGAGAACCTCTCTGGCATCGGCATCGCTGGCGGAAACGTAAGCGATCAGCACGTCGCAGTCACCGCCGCAAACCAGCCCCAGAGCATCATTGGATTTGGGCGACATGTCGAATGTGCGCATGGTGGAGCGTTCGTTTACGAGCGCGTCGTCGCGCGCCATCTTGATGACGGAGTACTCCGAACCGCCGCCGCCGATCGTTCCGATGATGCGGTCGGGCAAGACCAGCATCTTCGAGCCCGAGCTGCGCGGCGTCGAACCGGCGGAGCGGACTATGGTCGAGTATGCGAAGCTCTCGCCCGCGTCCATGCAGGCGACGGCTTTGCTGAAGATGGTTTCCATCCGCTATCTGCCGGTCAGGCCGGGATTCTTGTCGAGATGCTCGTTGAGCGCCTTGGCGAGCGCGACGAGCTGGCTGTGCGAGAGAATCACGCGGGAGACCAGATAGGACGGAGCCTGGCTATCCGGGCTCGGCGCATGGTCGTTGTAGATGAAGTCGATCCTGGACTCCGAAGGAGTGGATGCGATGATCGACATGTTCGCGTAGACGCCCTTGAGGTCTTCGGGCTTGGCCGTGATGTTGAGGTTCGTGGGTTTCTGCTCTGCCATGAAGGCCACCTTTCGTTGAATCGTACAGACGCGCAGGCGCACGGAAAGCCGCGCCTTTTCGCCATCGCCTTATACTACCACTACCAAACGCCTAAGCGATGCGCATGCTGGTTTTCAACCCCGATGCTGCGGTCTCAAGGTACGCTATACTAACCAAGGGAAAAAATGGATACATCATCTAAAGGAGTGCTTTGAACATGGATCCCAAGAAGCTGATCAAGAAGCCCTTCGGCAAAAAGGCCATCGAATTCTACGCAACCTACGCGGCGGAGGACGTCGCCACCGAGATCGACAAGAGCCTAGAGCTCATCGCGCGCTCGAGCGGAATCCTGTTCACTCCCGAGGACGACCTCGAAGCGAAGATCAAGGAGACGGTCAGCAAGGAGCAGTTCGACGCGCTTCTCCAGGATTTCGTCATGAACCGCCTCGCGCCATTCGTCATCAACGCCGAGGACAACCTGGTCATCGCCACCGATCCGATCTGCTCCTCCAACGAGATTCCGAAGGCTGACAAGGACTTCACCTTCACGATCCGCGTGCTGATCAAGCCGAAGGTCACGCTCGAGTCGTACGAGCCGGTCAAAATCAAGATGCCCATCCGCCCGATCACGCAGGAGGAGATCGACCAGCAGTTCGACCAGATCATCGCGATGACCACCACCTACGAGCCCAACGACGACCAGACCGCCACCGTCGAGCTCGGCGACTTCATCAAAATCAACCTGCGCACCTTCGACGATAAGGGCGAAGAGCTCAAGGGTCTCACCGGCGACGAGCGCCTGCTGCAGCTCGACTACGGCTTCATGCCCAAGGACTTCGTCAACCAGATCATCGGCATGAAGGTCGGCGACAGCAAGGAATTCGAGTTCAAGGCTCCGCGCGACTTCGGCGAAGAGAACGAGAACACCGAGTACGACATCTACAAGTCCACAGTCGAGGTACTCGAGTTCCAGCATCAGGTGGTGCCGACGCTCACAGACGAGTTCGTCAAGGAGAACGTCCCTGGATTCGACACCTATGCAGAGCTCGAGCAGAACATCCGCAACTACGTCGAGCAGCAGCACATCCAGGCCGATGAGCAGTACAAGTCGATGCTCGTGGACGCAGCGAACGCCGAGCGCTTCAAGGGCGGAGTCGACGACGAGATCTACGAGGTCACCGCGCAGAACATAGTCAGGCAGATGCGCATGCAACTCTCCACCGAGGGAAAGACGATCAACGACTTCATGAAGGAGCAGGACATCGACGAGCAGACCTTCAACATGCAGATCATGCTCCAGGCTCGCGATGTGGTCAGGCAGGGCTTCGCACTCGACGCGATCTACAACGAGCGCTTCGGCGAGCTCAAAGACGAGGATATCGACAAGGCGTTCAAGGCGATCTCCCAGAAGAACCCCGAGGATGTCAAGCAGGACTTCATCGAGAGCGGCCGCTGGTTCTCGATCCTCGAGGTTGCCAAGAGGCTCAAGGCCCACAACTGGCTGATGTGCACCGCCGAGGTCGAGACCTTCGAGATGCCGGAGAACCCGCAAATTCAGCAATAGCGCACCGCTTGTGAGTTGAGCCCAACACATAAGGGCCCATGGCAATAGAATTCTAAGAGGCGCTTTCGCGAGCGCCTCTTTTTCGAATGCAACGGAGCTGGAATGGATTCGATCGCGCTTCTCATAGCCATCACCTGCGTGACGGGAATCGGCAGCGGCGTCATCGGCGCCTCTGTCGCCTCCGCGTTCAACCTCGACTCCAATCGCCTGATGAGCATGGTTATCAGCTTCGCGGCCGGACTCATGCTCGCCATCATCTGCTTCGACTTCATACCCGATGCCCTGGAGGCTGGCGAGGGCGTTGGTCACGCGCTGCTGATCGTCGGGACGATTGCGCTGGGGGCAATCGTGGTCGCCGCGCTCAACAAGATCATGGACTCGCGCATGCAGAAGAAGATTCACTGCTGCGCCATCGACGACCCCAATCTCGCGCAGGTCATCGACGAGCGCACCCGCAGCGAACATCTCAAGCTGCACGAGCAGGCGGAGAGCCATTCGGCGCATGCCGATGGCGACTTGCATGACGGGCACGGCATGGTCTACGAAGGCCAGAGCAGGTCTACGCTCCTGCTAGCCGGGTGGGTCATGGCCGTGGCGATCGCGCTGCACAACCTGCCCGCAGGAATGAGCATTGGCGCATCCTTCTCCATCCCAAGCATGGCCATGGTCAAGTCCGGCATCATCATCGCGGTTCTCATAGGCATCCACAGCATCCCAGAGGCGATGGCGATGGCAGTGCCCTTCCGCTACGCAGGACTCTCCAAGGTCAAGACGATTGCAATCGCTGCGCTCGTCGGCGCGATGGTCGTCGTCGGCGCGGTCATCGGATTCGCACTCGGCGAAATCGGAGAGACCTGGTTCGCACTCTGCCTCGCATTCGCCAGCGGCTCGATGCTCTACGTCCTCTTCGGCGAGATACTGCCGGAAGCGATCTTGCTATTCCACTCCAAGAAGCCCGCGCTTGCCGTCATTGGCGGTATACTCGTTGGGTTGATCCTGATAGTGATTCTCTGACGCTAGGAGCTCCCATGGATTCCGAACTGCTCTCAGGCCTAGGCATTCCCACAACCGGCACCGGAGCGATAAGCGGTGTGCAACTCACCCAGCCGACCATCGTCGAGGAGATCGACGAAGCCGAGGCCCAGCGCATATCCTCGCTGGTCAAGGAGCACATCAGGGCTGCCTTCGAAGCCCATGGCGAGGTTGTCGTGGCCTTTTCCGGCGGCGTGGATTCTACGCTGTTAGCAAAGCTCGCTCGCGAGGAGCTCGCCGATGCCAAGGAGAACCTGCATGTGGTGCTCGCGGTCTCTCCCCTGCTCAGCATGCGTGGCCTGAACGAGGCTTCGAATCTATCAAGGCAGCTCGAGTTCGGCATGAAGATCATCAGCCACCCTGGATGGAAGCTGCCCGAAGTGCGCGCCAACGAGAAGCTGCGCTGCTACCACTGCAAAAACGCTCTCTTCGAGGCGATCGAGGAGAAGTATC
>JAFWGD010000251.1 GCA_017515355.1 Coriobacteriales bacterium | reverse complement strand
GATCATTCGCAAGACCAACGAGACCGATATCGCGCTGACTCTCGCCCTGGATGGCAGCGGCAAGTCGGAGATATCGACTGGCAGGGGCTTCATGGACCACATGCTCGAGCTCTTCGCCGCGCATGGCAAGTTCGACCTGAAGGTCGAGTGCACCGGCGACGTCGAGGTGGACTACCACCACAGCATCGAGGACATCGGCATCTGCCTTGGCATGGCCTTCAAGGAGGCGCTCGGCGACAAGGTCGGCATCGCGCGCTACGGCGACACCACGCTTGCGATGGACGAGGCGCTGATCCTTACAGCGGTCGACCTCTCGGGACGCAGCTGCCTGATGTTCGGGCTCAACATCCCGAACCCGACGGTCGGCGCCTTCGACACCGAGCTCGTCGAGGAGTTCTGGAACGCTTTCGTCAGGCACGCGGAGTGCGCAGTGCACTTCCACCAGTTCAGCGGCGTGAACACGCACCACATCATCGAGGGCGCGTTCAAGTCGGTAGCGCGCAGCCTGCGCAAGGCGGTCGCGCTCGATGCCGACTTTGCCGATCAGCTTCCCTCGACCAAGGGCACGCTGTAGGCAAGGGCGCAAGATAGGGCAAGCAACGCGCAATGGGCAAGCGCCCGCGCGCAGGAAGATCAGCTTGAAGGGAGCATCGTGGATAACGTGCAACCGAGGATTTCGATCATAGATTACGGAGTGGGGAACCTCTTCTCGCTCGCTAGCTCGTTCACGTCTGTCGGAGCGGATGTCGAGATAATCTCCGATCCGGCGCAGGTGGCCAACGCTCAGCGCATCATCCTACCTGGAGTCGGCGCATTCGGCGACGCCATCGACAAGCTGCGCAGCACCGGGATGGCCGATGCGGTCATATCCGCCACCAGCGATGGTGTGCCGCTGCTCGGCATCTGCCTGGGCATGCAGCTGCTCTTCGACGTGAGCTACGAGTACGGCGAGCACAAGGGGCTCGGACTGATTCCAGGTGCAGTGCGCCCGATTGCCGAGGTAATCGACCCCGCGCTCAAGATCCCGCACATCGGGTGGAACGCGCTGCACTTCGTTCGCGACGACAACCCGTTGTTCGCCGAGGTCAACGAGGGCGATCACGTCTACTTCGTACATTCCTACTATGCGGCCGATTGCGAGGAGTCGCTCGTCGCCACCACCGATTACAGCGTCGAGCTCACCGCGGCTGTGGCGCGCGGCAACGTCTACGGCTGTCAGTTCCACCCGGAGAAGAGCGGCGAGATCGGCTTGCGAATCGTCCGCGCGTTCTGCGGAGAGGGGTTCGTGCGATGCTGATCTACCCCGCAATCGACCTCATCGACGGGAAGGCCGTGCGCCTATTCCAGGGCGACTACGACCAGATGACCGTCTTCGGCGACGACCCAACGCTCATCGCGCGCGACTTCGCTGACAAGGGCGCCCAGCGCATCCACCTCGTCGACCTCATGGGCGCGAAGAGCTCCAGCATGCCCGCATTCGATGTGGCCTGCGCGATCAAGGACGCTTCGGGGCTCTTTTGCGAGATTGGCGGCGGCATCAGGACGATGGATGCGATCGCACGCTATCTCGATGCCGGGATCGACCGCGCCATACTCGGCACCGCGGCGGCGAAGGATCCCGCCTTTGCGCGGGAGGCCGTCGAGGCGTATGGCGAACGCATAGCCATCGGAATCGACGTGCGCGACGGCATGGTTGCCACGCAGGGCTGGACCGAGCTCTCCGAGTACTCCCTCGAGCGCTTCGTCGAGGTCATGCGCGAGATCGGCGTCGCCACGATAATCTGCACCGACATCTCGAAGGATGGCGCGATGCAGGGGACCAACCTCGAGATGTACGCCAAGCTCAGCGAGATCTTCGACGGCGACATCGTCGCCTCGGGCGGGGTCTCCACGCTCGCCGATGTCGAGGCGCTGGCGGCGCTCGGCCTTCACGGCGCGATCATCGGAAAGGCCTACTACACCGGCGCCATCGATCTGGCGCAGGCAATCGAGATAGCTTCGCGGTAAGGGGTAAGAGATGATAACCAAACGCATAATCCCATGCTTGGACGTTCGCGACGGACGCGTGGTCAAAGGCGTGAACTTCCTCGATGTCAAGGACGTGGACTCGCCCGTAGCGCTCGGCAGCTACTACAGCAGCGCAGGCGCCGACGAGCTCGTGTTCTACGACATCACCGCGTCGGTCGAGGGCCGCAAGCTCTTCACGGACATCCTGCGCGAAGTGGCGAGCACCATCTTCATCCCGCTCACTGTCGGTGGCGGCATCAACACAGTCGATGACTTCGATCGCGTGCTCAAGTGCGGAGCCGACAAGGTCAGCGTGAACTCGGGCGCGATCGCCAATCCGTCGCTCATCGACGAGGCGGCCAAGCGCTATGGCGACCAGTGCGTCGTGCTATCGGTCGACATGAAGCGCGTCGACGGGGAGTTCCACGTATTCGCCAAGGGCGGCACGCAGGACACTGGCATGGAGGCGCTCTCGTGGATCAAGCAGGGCGTCGACCGCGGTGCAGGCGAGCTGGTAATCAACTCGATCGACACCGATGGCGTGCGCGGTGGCTTCGACATCGAGATGCTCCAAGCGGTATGCGACATAGTCTCCGTTCCGGTCATCGCGTCGGGCGGAGCGGGTTGCGAGGAGGACTTCGTCGAGCTCTTCAAGAGCATCCCGACCATCGATGCGGGCCTTGCCGCATCGATCTTCCACTTTGGAGACGTCAAGATCGAGCACCTCAAGGAGACGCTCGCCGCTGCGGGCATCCCGATGCGCATAGTAAGATAGTGTTGCCGGGCTGCGCAGCTTGAAACGAAAGGAAAGCGCCAGATGATTTCAATCGATGAGCTCAAGTTCGACCCCAACGGGCTGATTCCGGCGGTTCTCGTCGACGATGCCACGGGCAAGGTCCTGATGGTCGCCTGGATGAACGAGGAGTCGCTCAAGGCGACCATCGAGCGCAAGCTAGCGTGCTTCTGGAGCAGGTCGCGCCAGGAGCTGTGGGTCAAGGGGGAGACCAGCGGCAACTACCAGCACGTCGTGAGCATCACCGCCGATTGCGATGCGGACACGCTGCTCGTGCGCGTGAATCCCGACGGGCCCGCCTGCCACCTCGGAACCGAGAGCTGCTTCGAGCAACCGCTTTTCATCGCGGAGGCAAAAACCCCTGCAGGAGGCCCTGAAATCGCCTCTGAGGCCTCAGGGGCCGAAGAGTTGGGGTCGACAAGCGAATGGTCGCTCGAGGGGCTTATTGAGCTTCTGAAGGGCCGCAAGGAGAATCCGAAGGAGGGCTCCTACACCAACTACCTCTTCGACAAGGGCATCGACAAGATCCTCAAGAAAGTGGGCGAGGAGAGCACCGAGGTCATCATCGCCGCGCATGCGAACGACCGCGCCGAGACGATCTACGAGATATCCGACCTCGTCTACCACATCCTCGTGCTCATGGTGGAGCAGGGCATCGAGATCGACGACATCCGCGCCGAGCTCGCTTCGCGCCATGTGATCGACCACAAGGTCAAGCAGGAGAAGATGACGAGCTGATGATCCAGGACCTTCACACCCACACTATATTTTGCGATGGCAACAACACCGCCGAGGAGATGGTCGTTGCGGCGCTCGACAAGGGCATCGAGCGGCTCGGCTTCTCCGGGCACTCGTTCACCGAGTTCGACAGCAGCTTTTGCATGAGCGAGGGCAACACGCGCGCCTACAAGCGCGAGATCAAGCGGCTCAAGGCCAAGTACGACGGTGTGATCAAGATCCTCATGGGCGTCGAGCAGGAGTACTTCTCCGCCGCTCCCACGCGTGGGTACGACTACGTCATCGGTTCGCTGCACTACATCGAGGCGGGTGGGGAGTACCACAGCGTCGACGACACCGAGGAGGTTGCCGCCAACATCGTGAAGTCGTATTTCGACGGCGATTGGTACGCCTATGCCAAGCGCTATTTCGAAACCGTCTCCGATGTCGTCAACAGGACCGGTGCCGACATAATCGGCCACCTCGACCTCGTGACGAAGTTCAACGAGGGGAACAGGTTCTTCGACGAGACCGACGAGCGCTACCTCGAGCCCGCGTATCGCGCGATCGAGAAGCTCGTCAAGCATGGTGTGGCGTTCGAGATCAACACGGGTGCGATCTTCCGCGGCTATCGCTCGGAGCCCTATCCGGGTCCGCTGCTGCGCAAGCACATCATCGAGTGCGGCGGCTCGTTCATCCTCTCGAGCGACGCGCATAGCACCGAAGGCCTGCTCTACGGTTTCGACGAGTGGAAGCATCTGGTGCACCTGGACTAGCGGTAAGCCGCAAAGACTCCCGAAACAGAAAGCAGAGCGCCATATCGCGGCGCTCTGCTCGCATCTACAGCACGTATTCGTAGAGGACGAAGTCGTGCCAGCCCGTCCGGTAGTACAGGTTCATCTTGCACACCGGCTCGAACCCCACGCTCTCGTAGAGCTTCGCAGCGGCCAGGTTGCCGTCGAGCACGTCGAGGCGCACCGCCTTGCAGCCGCTCTCCCGCGCTATGCGGATCACCTCGCGCACGAGCGCCTTTCCTATGCCGTGGCGCATGTGCTCCTTCGAAACGCCGAGCGCATGCAGCACCATGACCTCCGAGTCCTTGGCGTCGACCGCCCATTTGACGTTGGAGTACTCGACGTTGCCGAAGTGGTCGCAGATCACCGAGCCGACGACCTGCCCGTCTATGATGGCGACGCTGAGGTTGCCCGACTCCAGCGCATGCATGATGAAGCTGGCGGAGGGGTAGATGTCCTTCTGCCACGCGGGCCTGTACTCGAGCTCGTCGAACGAGTCGATGAGCTGGTAGTAGAAGCTCAAGATGCTTTCGAATTCCTCGATGGTTCCCTTGCGTATCTCCATGTGTCTCCAGCCGTTAGATATGGATGGCAGCCTGGAAGGCTCCATTGACGGCGAACGGG
>JAFWGD010000250.1 GCA_017515355.1 Coriobacteriales bacterium | reverse complement strand
GTAATATGACGAGCGCCTATGTTGAGCAACTTGGGATGGTTAAGCAGCCTCAACGCGTCGATGACGTTGTCGAAGTTAGAGAACGGCTCCCCTTGTCCCATTACGACCACGTTGGTAACACGGCGCCCTAAGTCATTCTGCACGAGGGTAATCTGGTCTACGATTTCTCCCGGAAGCAAGTTCCTTGTAAGCCCGAGTTTCCCAGTTGCGCAGAACGCACATCCCATGGAGCATCCGGACTGGCTAGAGGCGCATACCGTCAAACGGTCATGAGATGGGAGCGCAACCATTTCGGTCGTCGCGCCGTCAAACAATTCGACGAGGTATTTTGCAGTGCCATCGGATGACTCCTGCTTGACGAGCACTTCCGGATACGTCAAAGGGTAGGCATCCCCGAGCTGCTCGCGCATGGATTTCGGCAGGTTCGTCATGTCCGAGTAGGAAGAAACGCCTTTGTCGTACATCCAAGAGAGCAGCTGCATCGTACGGAACGAAGGTATATGGGCGTTCTCTACAAGGTTGCGAACGCCTTCTATTCCCAAGGATTTGATCATCGTGTTCATGAGTGAGATTATACGCGTGCTCCGATGTTTCACGTGAAACATCTCTCAATTGATATACTGGTGGGGCAAGTATTCCATCGAGGAAAGTAGGTATGCTGTGGCAGTTAACCCTGCAGAATGTCGAGTTGCTCTGCTTGCTGGTGGGTCGAGTGGCGAGCGAGAGATATCCATTGCTTCCGGTAAAGGCGCTCTCGGCGCCCTCGAGGAGGCGGGCTACAACGTCACATGGATCGACCCGTCGGTAAAGGAAGACCTCAAGAAGCTCATCGACGAGAAGTTCGACGTAGCCTTCCTCTGCCTGCACGGGAAGATGGGCGAGGACGGGACGGTTCAAGGCATGCTCGAGTTGCTCGGCATACCCTACACCTGCTCGCATGTCCAAGCGTCAGCCATCGCAATAGACAAGGCTAAGTCGAAGATCTTGTACTCGCTCGCAGGGATTCCTACTGCGCCGTCGATCACCTTGCAGAAGGGCGAAGCCTACGATATCGATGCGATTGTCGAGAAGGTGGGCGTCCCTTGCGTCGTGAAGCCCGCAACCGAGGGCAGCGCCCTAGGCGTCGAAATCGTGGAAGAGAAGGACAAGCTGGATGCTGCGATCAAGAGCGTGTTCGAGATCGATACGCTCCTGGTTATAGAAAAGTTCATTGCCGGCGAAGAGATCACCGTTGCCGTTCTGGGGAATCGAGACGCAAAGGCATTGCCTATCATCAAAATCGTTCCCATGAAGGGCGAGTTCTATGACTTCGAGTCGAAGTATGCTCCCGGCGGATCCCAGCATATCTGTCCTGCGCCCTTCGAGGAGGGATTGGCCGCGACCATCCATGACTATGCGGTGAGGGCTCATAACGCACTCGGGTGCAGCGGAGTTTCTCGATCCGATTTCATCATCGACGGCGACGGTGTCCCCTGGATCCTCGAGACGAACACGATCCCAGGCATGACCGCAACTTCGCTCCTGCCCGATGCGGCGCGCGCCGCTGGAATGACCTTCCCTGAACTCTGCACCGCTCTTATCGAGTTCGCAATGGAGTAGGGAAGAGGCAAAAGTCAATCGACTAGGAGAGGCAGCCTTCGGGCTGCCTCTCTATATGTTGACAAAATATATCATCAATAGCCAGAATCGCGACTTAACACAACACGATATCAGGGGAGAACGAGATAGGAGTCGATGCCGAACTCGAATTCGAAGAAACGGGGTCTTAAATAGCCTTATATCCACCCAGATGAAAAATGCGCAGGCCAAAAGCCCGTAGGGGCGCTCACCGAGCGCCCGCCGCGCGAAAGCGCGGCATTCATCAGATGCCCGCGCCAGCAGGCCCGCACAATTTGCCGCGGACACGGCATACATGGGTGTCGCGCTTCGCGCTCTTGATGTATGCGCGCTTACGCGCGCGGGCGCACGGAGTGCGCCCCTACAGGGTGGCCCCGACCAGCAGCGGATTCGGGGTGGTCCGTTGGGGCGCATCCCCGAGCGCCCGCCGCCGAAGGCGGCATCCTAAAAGCATCGCTCACTCCGGCGCGACAGCGCCGATGTCCATAACGCACCAAGGACTAGAACAACCCCATCGCATGGAGCCCGTAGATAACCGCTGCTATAACGATGATGATGAAGATCCAACTGACTGCATAGCATCCCTTGTTGCGCGCCCGCCCTTGTTCGATCATTTTCTCGGACATCGATCGCGAGCTCTTCAAGATAGCCATCCCCGTTTCCTTTTTTGGGAGGGGGACGTTCTCGGAGGGAACCCAGTCGGCCTCTTTGAAAATCTTCTCGATTGACGAGCGACCAAGATCGATGTTGGGTCGAACGCCCTCGATCATTTTCGAAGCGCATCTATTGATGAACGTGCCAATCTCATCTTCGTAGGCAGCGTTGTAACAGAACACCGCCATCTCGCCCCAATACAGTCCGGGGTCCGGTGTGTCCGAATAGGCAACGAACGATAGCAATGCCTTGATGGTCTGCTCGCGTCCGTTTGCGATTTGCAGCTTGCGGGAAACGTCGACATCGAAGAATCCGACTTCCTTGTCGAACTTGTTGCGCAGCCATGCAACCATGCGCCCATCGTCCTCTTTGAAGAACACCTCGAATTCGTCACCGACGAGATTGTCGGGTCCCATCAAAAGCGATCCGGTTGGTTTGTCTGGCGATTCGAACTTCGCATAGAAGCCGTGATATGAGTAATCAACCATCTCCATCGAAGAGCCCTTTCTCTCACCAAGAGTCTATCAGAGCAGTAGTAGATAGTTCCACAGGGGATAGAGCACCTGCTGTCCTGCAGCGAGTTGGTATTGGAATGCGCGCCGTGC
>JAFWGD010000249.1 GCA_017515355.1 Coriobacteriales bacterium | reverse complement strand
GGTGGTGCAGATCTTCTCGTCGAAGCATCCCCACCTGACGGCGGTCAGCGAGTCGGCGACGGTGGCGAAGCCGTGGTTCGATCCGCCGTAGGAGTTGTACTTGGCTCCGCCGCAAGCGCAGTCCTTTCCGTTCTCCATGCAGCCGATCATGCCGAACGAGAGGACGGCGTGAGGCCTGTACCACATGCAGAGCATCTCGCCCCAGTTCATCCTGGAGACCATGGCGTCCTGGTGGACCTTCATCTGGGTGAGATAGGCCTCCCTGAACTGCTCGTAGCTCTCCATCTCATAGAGGTAACCGGTCTCGACCGGGCCAGCCTTGCCGGTCATCGGGTTGATGCCGTTGTTGACCGTGCAGGTCATAAGGACGGAGACGCGCAGGTTGTGGCCGTTACAGAAAGGCATGTCGTTTCCGCAGCCGACTGCCTCCTGGCATCCGATGAAGCCGTAGTTGCGCGCATCCTCGAGCTCATAGCCGTAGTCGAGCATCGCGGGGAGGAGGACCTCGTCGTTCTGGAACAGCGGCAGGCCGCCGACGCGCTTGGTCATCTCGAGAGCTGCGATCCAGAGGTCGGCCGGAGTGTTCTTGTTGATGCGCAGGGAGGTCGCCGGGTCGTGCAGGAGCAGGCGGCCGATGGTCTGCAGGCACATGTAGGTGATCGGGTTGGTTGCATCCTCGCCGGTCTTGGGGTCGACGCCGCCGATGGTGACGTGCTGGCCGGTGTTGCCGATGCCGATGGCCTGAGCCATCATAGCGGCGCGAGCGTAGCAGTAGCAGTTGAGCTTCAGGAAGAACGCGTCGACGATCTCCTGGGCCTCGTCCATGGTGATGGTGCCCTCGTCGAGCTCCTTCTTGAGGAACGGCCACCAGAACTGGTCGACACGGCCGATTCCGATTGCGGGATGACGGGTCTCGAGCAGGAATGCCTGATGATAGAAGATGTGGGTCTGGACAGCCTCCCAGAAGGTCCTCGGCGGATTCTCGGAGATCCAGTCCATGCTGTCGGCACGGGAGAGAAGCTCGGCCTTGCGCTTGGGATCTTCGCAGGTCTCAGCCTTCTCGCGGGCGGTCTTGGCATAGTTCTTGACCATGTTGATGCAGCCGTCGGCGGCGAGGACTACGGACTTGTAGAACATCCACTTCTCGGCATCGTCGCCCATGAGCCAGCCGCGATGCTCATCGAGCCAGCCCTGAGCCCAGTCGCGATAGTACTTGTAGCCGTGCTCGATGATGTTGTTGTAGCCGGCGATGAGGTGGCCCTCAGGGGTGAATCCGAGGAACGGAGGTCCCATGATGGTAGCGCCATCCTGATAGAGCATCTCCGGGCCCCACTCGGGAACGTAAGCATTGAGATGCGCGGTGATGGACTCGTCCTTCCAGAACTCGTGAGCCTCCTCGAGAGCCGCCATGGTCTCATCGGAGACCTCGGTGCGCTCGTCGACGAGCAGACGGGTCCAAACGCCCCTCTCGTCATCATGAGTCCACATGTCCGAGAACTTGGGCTCCATGGTGATCCAACCGCAGGCGTCATCCTCCGGCCACCAGCCGTGACCGAGGAAGTTCTGTCCGAAGTTGCCGAAGATGACCTCGAAGTCCTCGACGAGGGTCGTCATATTGGAGAGGACCCTGTTCGTTGCGGTTGCCTTCTTGATGGCCACCGGGTAGTTCTTGAGCTCCTTGTAGGTGTCGGTGACGATCTTGAGACGCTCGGCGTCGATGATGATCGTCCTATCCCTGATGAGCTCGCGCATCTCGAGGATACGCGGGGTGATGGGCGCGTACTTGTCAGTGCCCTCGGGGAAGATTGTCATGTTGTCGCGTGCGCTGTCATTTGACATGGCATATTCCTTTCAAGTCGTACTTTAAACTCGCAACAATTATCTGCTGCCCCGCCACGCAGAT
>JAFWGD010000248.1 GCA_017515355.1 Coriobacteriales bacterium | reverse complement strand
CTGATTGGCGTAGCCGATGGCGTGCGGTGTGCCGGAATCGGGCACTCCGCCAACGTAGTCGAGGCCCTGGTCGCCGTACTTCTCGGAATCGTTGTCGTACATGATCGCGCCGTTGCGATAGCGCATCATCTCGACGTTGACGCCCTCGTATGCCGAGGTGGGGTAGCCGTAGTAGCTCCACAGGAAGGCGCAGATGTGCAGGTCGTCGGTGGGTTCGGCCAGGCGCGTCATGCTATCCGGGGTAAGCTCTACGATCTCGCCTGGGCCCAGCTCGCACTCGTCCTCGTAGCCCAGCTTGAGCCCGACGAACGACTCGAAGGAGACCGCGTAGCCGTCCTCGCGCTTGCCAATGATGATCGGCAGGCGTCCGCGCTTGTCACGCGCGGCAATCAGCGAGCCGTCGTCCTTGAGGATAAGGATCGAGACGGTGCCATCGATGATCTCCTGGGCATGCTTGATGCCCTCCTCGAACGAGCCTTTCTGGTTGATGATCGCCGCGACGAGCTCATTGGTGTTGACCTTTCCGCCGGTCATCGCGTCGAAGTGATCGTTGCTCTGCTCGAGGATGTCGCCGATGATCTCGGCCGAGTTGTTTATGATGCCGATGAAGCAGATCGCATATGTGCCGAGCTTGGAGCGGATGAGCAGCGGCTGCGGGTCGGTGTCGCTAATGCAACCGATGGCCGAGGTGCCCTCCATGGTGTCGAAGATATTCCAGAACTTTGTGCGGAACGGCGCGTTCTTGATGCTGTGGATCTCGCGCTGCAGGCCGACCTTGGGGCTGTAGGCTGCCATGCCGGCCGCGTATGTGCCGAGGTGCGAATGGTAGTCGGTGCCGAAGAAGGCATCCATCATGCAGTCGTTCTTAGAAGTGATCCCGAAAAAACCGCCCACAGTATCTCCTTGCTACGCGCATTCCCTACATAGCGAGTCTAGCATTGCAGCGGGGGCGCGCGTGTTACCAGTTCTTTAAAATGCGCAGCCGAGTCGAGCGGGGTCGTGGCAGATTAGTCGGACCGAGTCGAGCAGGGTTGTGGCGGCATTGTGCAACCGCCCGCAGAAAAAGCAAATTTGTACTTATCAAATGCGCCTGAAAAGTTTACAATCGCAAACTAGATAGAGATAGCTGTGTGTCATGTCCATGTGCCTTCCGCGAAAGCGGGTGGCGTGCGGATGAGGAAATCCGGTGCGAATCCGGAACAGCGAAAGCTGCTGTATGCGGCGAAGACAGGCGGGCGCGACGAAAGTCGGTCATTGGGGAAACCTGAGAAGGCTGTCCGTCTGGCAGGGGAGCGCAAGGGCGCTTCGGGAGCCGCGAGTCAGAAGGCCTATGATGCATGTCATGCAAGTCGGCGTTGCCATATCTGTGCGGCGCCACATTGGATTTGCCACAGCAAGGGTTTGGGCTGTGGCTTTTTTGATGCCACGGCTACGCGCAGGGATTGCGCTTGGCGTTAGGGGCTTGTATGTGTGCAAAGCAGATAGATCTGTCCGAGTCGTTGAACTACATCAATGGGCATCTCACGGATAACCTGACGGTGGAGGGAATCGCCGAGATCAGCGGTTACTCGCTGCATCATTTCTGCAGGATCTTCGCGGACAGCTTCGGCGTTACGCCGGGCGCTTACATCAAGCGCGAGCGCATGAAGCTGGCCTGCCGCGACCTTCTCGGCGGCGAGAGCGTCACCGACGTCTCCAAGCGCTATGGCTACAAGACCCTCTCCGGCTTCTATAAGGCCTTCACCTCGGTCTACGGGGTGGGCCCGAGGCAGATGGTCGTGGATCACGAGAGGGACTTGGCCTCCTAGCGGGCGGACAGGAAATCGACAGGATTTCGAATTGGTGGTCGCGGCGCGTGATGCGCCGCGATTGTTTTGCGCAGCGTGTCAAGCCGCTCGCGATGGAGGGGTTCGGTTAAATTCGCAAAACTGGAAAAGTACCCGCTCAATGCGGCATTTTTCCCCTTGCACAACGGCGAATTCGTGCATTTTGTCAACATATATACGTTTGTAACCTGATAGAATCATTCTGTTAAACTGCTGTGTCATGTCCATGTGCCTTCTGCAGTGATGCGGGTGGTGTGCGGATGAGGGAATCCGGTGCGAATCCGGAACAGCGAAAGCTGCTGTAAGCGGCGATGACAAGCGCATTCGACGAAAGTCGGTCATTGGGGAAACCTGAGAAGGCTTTGCGTTTGTCGATGGAGTGAGCAGGCGCTCCGCGAGCCGCGAGTCAGAAGACCTATGATGCATGTGTAGATATATGGCGCCGCGCAAAAGCGGAGCTAACGCCGTAGGACTGCCACAGCTTAGTTAAAGGGCTGTGGCTTTTTTGTTGCAGCAAGGTTTGCAAAGGAAGGAGTGAAACTTCATGCAAGGTTCTCTCAAAAGCAAAAAATTGAAGGGGGTGCTTCTCTGGCCATTCGTCGCGCTGGTCGCGGTGTTCGCGCTGTACTTGTCGCCGTTGACGGCTCAGGCAGCGGACTATGATCCGGCAAAGGACCAGGTCTACGTCGTTGTGGCCAACAACACCTATCCCGAGAGCGCAGGCGCTCCCTGGGATGGCATCCTCGTGGAGACTTGGGTGGACATAGACAGCTCGTCCACCATGATGTCCTGCATCGTCGCCGCACTCGATGAGTATGGCTACGAGCAGGAAGGAGCCGAGAGCAACTACATCAGCTCCATTGCTGGGCTTGCCCAGATGGACGGCAGCGATATGGCTGGCTGGATGATGCTGTGCAACGACTGGTTCATCAACACGGGAGCTGGTGACGTTACGGTTGCCAACGGCGGAATCGGCCCCAACGATGAGATCGAGGTCTACTACACCTGCGAGGGCTATGGCGAGGATATCGGAAGCTTCTGGTCCAACAATGACAAGACCCTCGCGGCCCTGAACTTCAGCGATGGCGAGCTGTCTCCCGCTTTCAGCTCCGATGCACACACCTACACCCTGACCCTTCCTGCTAGCGTCAACAAGGTCAGAGTTGTTCCCACCGCATCCAACAAGAACTTCCAGGTCAAGGCCTATCTTGGCGACCAGGCAACTGGCACCGAGTACAAGCGCACCCAGTTCATCCCGGTCAAGGATGGCGATGTGCTCACCATCGTCGATGGCGATCCTGCATGGCCGAGCATGAACGGTGGCGATTGGGGCGAGGCCGATAGCGTTCCCGCAGAGACCTACACCGTCAACGTCGTTGTCGAATCTGCAACCCCTGGCTGGCACAAGGACGCCAACGGCTGGTACTACATCAACGCGGATGGCACCCTGGCAACCAACAAGTGGGTCAAGGACTCCAAGGGCTGGTGCTACCTCGACGACAACGGCAGGATGATCTACAACAACTTCGCCAAGGACTCCAAGGGCCAGTGCTATGTCGGCTCCAACGGCTACATGGACACCTCCACCAAGTGGGTCAAGGTGGATGGCGAGTGGTACCACATCACCAGCGGCTACATGGACACCAACAAGTGGGTCAAGGACTCCAAGGGCTGGTGCTACCTGGGTGCTGACGGCAAGATGGTCAAGAACACCTGGAAGAAGGAATCCAAGGGCTGGTGCTACGTTGGCGCTGACGGCTACATGGT
>JAFWGD010000025.1 GCA_017515355.1 Coriobacteriales bacterium | reverse complement strand
GAGGAGAAGACTAGATTGCGCACGCCGCACTCGACCATTGCCTCGAGCATCGACAGCATCCCGACGACGTTGTTGCGATAGTAATCGAGCGGCTTGGCCACGGATTCGCTGACGATCATCTTCGCAGCGAAGTGGAAGACGACATCGATTGGCTCGCCAGAATCGGCAGCGGACTCGAAGATCGAGACGATGCCCTCCTTGTCGAGGATGTCGCCGATGATGAGCTTCGCGCTTGGATGAACCGCATGAGCGTTTCCAGTCGAGAGGTCGTCCAAAACGACCACGCTGTGGCCAGCTCGAACGAGCTCGCGCACAGCGTGGGAACCGATATAGCCTGCGCCGCCGATTACCAGGGCGTTCATATCTTACAGATCGTAATAGAGAGCGAATTCGGCGGGATGCGGGGTCCTGTTGACCTGAGCGGCATCTGCGCGGCGCTTCTCGATCCAGATCTTGATGAGCCTCTCGGGGAAGACGCCGTCGGCCATGAGGAAGTCATGGTCGGCCTCGAGGGCATCGAGCGCCTCGTCGAGGTTCTTCGGCAGACCCTCGAGCTTGGCCTGCTCCTCAGGAGGAAGCGAGAACAGGTTGAAGTCGAAGGGGCCCCAGTTGTAGTCGGATGCGTTGATCTCGTTCTTGATGCCGTCGATGCCAGCCATCAGGATTGCAGCATATGCATAGTAGGGATTGCAGGTTGCATCGGGGTTGCGAAGCTCGAAGCGCTTCTTGTCTGGAGCCTTCGCGTATGCGGGGATGCGGATGACTGCGGAGCGGTTGGCAGTTGCGTAGCCGACGGTGACGGGAGCCTCGTAACCGGGAACGAGCCTCTTGAAGGAGTTCGTCGACGGGTTGGTGAAGGCGCAGATCGCGGCGATGTGCTTGAGGATTCCGCCCATGAAGCACATGGCGGTCTTCGAAAGCTGCGCGTATCCGTCCGGATCGTAGAAAAGCGGCTCGCCATCCTTGAAGAGATGCATGTGGACGTGCATTCCGTTGCCGGCCTCGTCGAGGATCGGCTTGGGCATGAAGGTTACGGTCCTGCCATCCTCGACTGCCATGTTCTTGACGATGTACTTGAGCAGGAGGGTCTTGTCTGCCATCTCGGTGAGCTCGCCGAACTCAACCTCGATCTCGACCTGGCCAGGTCCGCCGACCTCATGGTGGTGATACTTGACCTTTATGCCGTTGGCCTCGAGAACCTCGCAGACCGCGCTGCGGAAGTCGTAGGTGCGATCGAGCGGAGCGGCGATGTGATAGCCCTTCTCCTTGCGGACGTGATAGCCATCGTTGGGGAACTCGGCGCCGGAATTCCATTCCGCCTGGTCGGTGTCGAAGCTGTAGAAGGACTCGTTGGGGGTCACGGCGAAGCTGGCATCGTCGAATACATGGAACTCGAACTCGGGGCCGATCATCATCTTGTCTGCAATGCCCTGCTCCTGCATGTACTTCACGGCATGCTGGGTGACCGAGCGGGGATTCTGGTCGAAGAGGTAGTTCTCGGGAAGCGCGATGACGTAAACATCGCCGATCATCGTGAGCGTCTTGACGTCGACGAAGGGATCGATCGCTGCGGAGGAGAGGTCGGGAATGAAGACCATGTCGCTGTTCTCAACGGGCGCGAAGCCGTAGTTCGAGCCATCGAATCCGATGCCGGCGGTCATGGTGTCCTCAGTGAAGCGATCGACAGGAATGGAGAGATGGCGCCAGCGGCCATCAAGGTCCACCATCTTGAAGTCGATCTGCTTGATCTCGTTGTCTGCGCAATATTTCTTTGCCTCTTCAAATGTCTTGAACATCCTCGTGCTCCCCTCCGAGATAACGGATTTCACTAGCAAGATAAGATTATCCAAATAGGGAAACCATGGAAGGAAAAACCCTTTATTGGGTGGTAAATTCCCGTTATGAGTACCGATTGAGTAAGATTTGCCGCTCAATCGATGCTGGTGAACGCAAGCTGGCAAGCCAACATGCGCCACTCGTTTAGAATTAACAAGGTTGCAACGCAACTGCAACGAACGCTCTCTATAATTGACTAGGTTGCAGCAATGCATCGCGAATCGCGGTGCAGCGCGAATGTGCCCAGGTTGGGCCCCTTGACAAGCCCGACATCGGGCTTTTGCTTTATCTGCAGCCTAAACGAAGGTCGGAGGGCGCGATGCCCCCGACGCAGCATATGAAGCGCGGAACACATGGAAGGGGCTCAAATGAGCAAGCGCGAGGATATCAAGAAGGTCCTGATCATCGGTTCGGGTCCGATCATCATCGGACAGGCATGCGAGTT
>JAFWGD010000247.1 GCA_017515355.1 Coriobacteriales bacterium | reverse complement strand
CCCAAGCGCTCTGAGGCTGTGCGCCCTGCTGCATCTGGTCGGGTTGGTTCTGAACAACTGGAATCTGATAGGATTCCGCAGGAGAAACCTCAGGTACGGTTGGGATTGTCGGAATGTCGGGCAATCCCTCGAAGCTGCCCTGAGGAACGCTTCCTTCTTGAATCATCTGTCTCCAATCGAAATATGCTGCGTTTAAATCGGATACGTTTCGAATGTAAATTTGATTCTAGCAAACATACTAGACTTTTTCGGGCAATACGCAAAAGCACACAGCATCTACGGATGCTATTTGCTTGCGACTAGCATTTCGGCCGCCCTTGCGATGGCCTCCGCGTCGATTTCGAACTCCGCGAAGAGCTCCGCAGGGGTGCCCGAGGTGCCGAACGTATCCTGCACTCCAATGCGCTTCATCGGAGTTGGGAGACGCTCTGCGAGCAGCTCGGCGACTGCGCTTCCGAGACCGCCGTAGATCGAATGCTCCTCCGCCGTGACCACCGCACCGGTCTTCCTCGCCGAAGCGAGGATGGTCTGCGCATCGAGCGGCTTGATCGAGAAGGCATCGATGACCTCGGATGCGATGCCCTTGGCGGCCAGCGCCTCGGCGGCGCGCATCGCCTCGTCGACTTCGGAGCCGCACGCGATGATGGTGACGTCGCCGCCCTCGCGCAGCACGTGCGCCTTGCCGACTTCGAAGCCCTCGGGGCTCTCGTAGACCTCGGGAACGCTCGCACGGCCTAGGCGGATGTAGAACGGCCCATCGGCGCTCGCCGCGATGCGGATCGCGGCCTTGGCGCTGTTGTAGTCGCTCGGCACGAGAACGCGCATGTTCGGCAGCGTGCGCATCAGCGAGATATCCTCGACCATCTGGTGCGAGCCGCCATCGGCGCCTACCGAGACGCCCGAGTGCGTCGGGGCGATCTTGACGTTGAGCTGCGAATAGCAGACCGTGTTGCGGATCTGGTCGTAGACCCTGCCGGTGCCGAATACCGCGAAGGAACCGGTGAACGCGATGCGGCCGCTGAGTGCGAGGCCCGCCGCGACATCGATCATGTTCTGCTCCGCGATGCCCACCTGGAAGAAGCGCTCCGGGTAGGCCTTGCCTAGCTTGGCCGTTGTGGTCGACCCCGAGAGATCGGCATCCACCGCAACTACGTTGACGCCCTCCTCGACGAGCTCGATCAACGTCTCGCCATAGGCTGCTCGGGTTGCCTTACCTGCCATTGCATGCCTCCATCTCGCTCTTCGACTGCGCAACGAGTTGCTCGATCTCCGCGAGCGCCGCCGCGCGCTTCTCGGCATCGGGAGCCTTCCCGTGCCAGCCTGCCTGGTCCTCCATGAAGGAGACGCCCTTGCCCTTGACCGTCTTCGCGACGATCAGCGCCGGGCCCTCCGAGTATTCCTTTGCCTGCGCGAGCGCATCGCGGATCTGCTCCACGCTGTGCCCGTCGATCTCGAAGACCTTCCAACCGAAGGCCTCCCAGCGCTGGGCCATCGGAGCTACGCCTACGACATCCTCGCAATGGCCGTCGATCTGCAGGTCGTTGTAGTCGACGATTGCGACGAGGTTGGAGAGCTTGCGCTGGTTGGCGAACATCGCCGCCTCCCAAACCTGGCCCTCCTGCGTCTCGCCGTCGCCGAGCAGCGCGAAAACCGTAGGAGCCTTGCCCTCGCCCGCGTCGATGGAAAGACCCGCGGCAAGGCCCGCGGCGATCGAGAGACCCTGGCCAAGGGAGCCTGTGGAAACCTCGACGCCAGGGAGCTTCTTGCAATCGGGATGGCCCTGCAAGCGGCTGTGGAGCTTGCGCAGCGTGAAGATCTCGTCGCGCTCGATGATGCCGAGTTGCACGAATACCGCATAGAGCACAGGCGCCGCGTGGCCCTTCGAGAGTATGAACCTGTCGCGAGCCGGGTTCTGCGGATCCGTGGGATCGTAATCCATCGCACCGGATAGGTACAGGGTGGCGACGATATCCGCCGAAGACAGCGATCCGCCAGGGTGTCCGCTTCCCGCCTCTCCGATCATGTCGACGATGTCATAGCGCATGAGATTCGCACGGTAGGCGATCTCCTCGAGGCTCATTGGCACGTTCCCAACTTGCATCTGGCTTTCCTTCCCTTGCTCGCTTCCGCCGCCCTCTCGGCGGGATGACATTTCCTTCGCCGCGCCCTGCGGCCCTCCTCGTCGCGCCTATTCCTTGTTGGAGACGCGCCAGCGGTGGTACTCGATGACGAACTGGTCAATATCTCCGTCGAGCACTGCGTCGACGTTGCCCGTCTCCGCTCCGCTCCTCACGTCCTTCACCAGCTGATATGGGTAGAGGACGTAGTTCCTGATCTGGCTGCCGAACTCGATG
>JAFWGD010000024.1 GCA_017515355.1 Coriobacteriales bacterium | reverse complement strand
GCATTGGCCTTGATGGTCGAGACGGCCCGTTGCAAGTCATCGACCATGAGGCAGAAGGCGCTTCCTCGCGATATCGCCTCGAATCCGAGGGCGCCGCAGCCAGCGAAGGCATCGAGCGCCCTGGTTCCCTCGAAGCCGCTCTCTAGGTTCGAGATCACAGAGCTGGCGATCGCTTCGCGCACCCTGTCGGTCGTCGGGCGAGTCTCATCTCCTGGAACCGCATCGATGTGCCTGCCGCGCAGCTCTCCCGCTATGATCCTCATGCCCTCTCCCCTCGCTTGTAGACAGCATCCAGCTCATGGGCCAGCAGCGCGTTGGCATCGCTTGAGAGCGAGGGATCCGCATCGAGGATCGCCTTGGCATCCTTGCGGGCCTTCTCGATCATCTTCGAGTCGCGGATGACATTGGTGAACCGCAGGCTGGGAAGGCCATGCTGCCTGCTGCCGACCACATCGCCTTCTCGGCGCAGCGAGAGGTCCAGCTCGGCAAGCTCGAAGCCGTCCTGCGTCTTCTCGATGCTCTCCATGCGCATCTTGGATTCCGGGGTGTTGGTAGAGGCTATGAGAATTGCGCGACCCGGCAGATCTCCGCGCCCCACGCGCCCTCGAAGCTGATGCAGCTGCGAGAGGCCGAAGCGCTCCGCATCCTCGATGACCATCACGGTGGCATTGGGAACATCGAATCCGACTTCGATGACTGTCGTCGAAACCAGAACGTCGAGCTCATGGTTCCTGAAGCTCTCCATCACCTCTTGCTTCTCGCGCGGGCTCATCTCGCCGCAAAGCAAGCCGATGCGAAACTCCGGGAACACCTGCGTCTGGAGATACTCCGCCTCCTTGCGCGCGGCCACGAGATCCTCATGGATGTCGTCGATGTCGAACTCGGTGAGCAGCGTGTCGAATTCTTCCTCGAGCTCGTCGTCTTCGGGCTCTTCGGGTTCCCCATCCTCGACCTGTCCGATGAGCGGACAGACGATATATGCCTGTTGACCTGCGGAAACAGCCTCTCTGATCGCATCAAAGGCTATAAACCTCTCGCGCTTGCCCACCACCTTGGTCTCGATCTGCCTCTCACCTGTGGGCTTCTCCTTGATGTAGGAGCACTCGAGCGTGCCGTAGATCGTCAGAGCGAGCGAACGCGGTATCGGAGTGGCGGTCATGCAGAGGTAGTCGCTCCTGGGTCCCTTGCTGCGCAGCTTCTCGCGCTGCTGCACCCCGAAGCGATGCTGCTCGTCGATGACGACGAGGGTGAGGTCGTTGAAGGCGATGTCGTCCTCGATGATCGCATGCGTGCCGAATATGACGGAGATCGTCCCCGCTGCCAGTCCCTCTACGATATCCCTGCGCTCGGCTGATGCAGTCGACGAGGTCAGCATCGCCCAACGTATGCCGATCTCGTCGAAGAGCTGGCCGATCTTCTTCGCATACTGCCTGCATAGGACCTCGGTGGGGGCCATCATCGCGCCTTGGGAGCCGGAGTCGCTGACGCACGCGAGTGCGAGCGCGGCGACGATCGTCTTGCCGCTTCCCACGTCGCCCAAAAGCAGACGGTTCATGCGCTTGGGCGTTCCCATATCCTCCAAGATGTCCGCGACGGCGCGATTCTGGTCTGCGGTGAGCTCATAGGGAATCGCCGCGAAAAGGCGGTCGAGATGCTCGCCGCTGACGTTGTGGGCAAAGGAGCTCAGCGTCTCGTCGCTGCCCTTTGCCTCTATGAGCCAATGAAGCTGGAGCAGCAGCATCTCCTCGTAGGCGAGCCTGCGCTTTGCCTCCTTGACCAGCTTCATACTCGCAGGCCTGTGGAGGTTCGAGATGGCCACCTGCCTGCTGCAGATCCTGTTCTGAACGCGCAAAGAAGGGCTGAGCGGATCGATGCTCGAAGGAAGGATGTCATCGACGGCGTTCGAGACGATCTTTGCTATCAGCGAGGGAGTCAGTCCACGCCTGCTGCGGTAGACAGGCTGGACTCCGAGACTTGCAGCCGATGAGGGGTCGCCTTCGAGGATCCTGTAGATCGGCGAGCTTATCTGCTTGAATCCGTTGTAATGCTCGATCGCGCCCTGCATGAGGATAGTCGAACCGCTTTCGAGCTTATCTGCGACCCAGGGCTGGTTGAACCAAACCGCCTTCATCGCGCCCGTTGCGTCAACGACCGAAGCCTCGACGATGGACATCCTGCGATGGCGAAGCTGGCGCGTCTCTACCTTGTCGATTGTCCCGACGATCGCGCATTTCTCCCCTATGACGCATGATGCGATCGTTGAGATGTCCGTGAAATCGATATAGCGGAACGGAGCGTAGAGGACGAGGTCGCGCACGGTGTCGATGCCGAGCTCGGCGAAGGCGCGAGCGCGAACTTCGCTGACCTGGCGCACACGCGTAACCGGATCATCCAATGAGAGGTTTGCCCTTATGCGCAATTCGCTCATGAAGGCCGCCTTAGGTTTTGCCGACAGCTCCCTATTCGACAGCGAGGATCAGCGGATAGAGAGGCTGCTCTCCCCTGTTCGGATCGACGACGAGATCGGGATGGTTCTCCTCGGCGTACTCCTGGATCCTCTCGAACTCCTCATCCGAAAGGTCGGCGCCTGCAAGGAGCGTCAGGGTATCGATGTCATCGTATTTGGCAAGCTCGTCGATCACTGCGAGGCAGGCATCGAACACGTTGTCCCTGACGACTTTGATCGAGTCGTCGATGATGCCCATTACATCGCCCTCGTGGATCTGCAGGCCATCGTCTCCGACGGCATCCTTGATCGCAGTGGTGACCTCGCCGGTGACGACGTACTCGATCGCATCGGTCATCGCCTTGACGTTGGTATCGAGGTCGGCATCGGGAATCGCGCAGAGAACCGCAGAGAAGGTCTGCGGAACGCTGGTAGTGGGAATCACCGCACAGGGCTTGTTGGCGAGTTCGACGGCGGAATTCGCGGCCATGATGATGTTCTTGTTGCCTGGGAAGATCAGGACCTGCTCGACGTTGAGCGAGTTCACCGCATCGACGATGTCTGCGGTAGACGGATTCATCGTCTGGCCCCCGGAAACGACGTAGTCGACGCCGAGCGACTCGAGGATCGCGACGTTGCCCTCTCCAACCGCCACGGCGACCATGCCTGTCTTCTTTTCGGGTGCCTGGTCGGCAGCGATCTTCTCGAGCCTGTCCTCGCTTTGCATGTCCATGTTGTGGATGAAGATCTCATGCGGTTGGCCGCGCTCGATCATCCAGGTGAGAACCTCGCCGGGAGCGTTGGTGTGGACGTGGATCTTGAAGTCCGGATGCTCGCCGACTACAAGTTCGCAATCGCCCATCGAGGAGAGGTACTCGTAGGTCTCCTCCACGTCGAGCACGTCGCTCTTCATCAGGAACTCGGTGCAATAGCGGAAGTTATGGTCTTCCCAGTCGTTGACCTGCTCGATCTCGACCTTGCCCTGCATCTGGAAGAGCGACCTGTAGGAGTTCGTCTCGACCTTGCCGTTCATGGTGTTCGCAAAGCCCTGGAGCATGATTGCAAACGCAAGGCCGCCGGAATCGACAACGCCGTTCTCCTTGAGCTTGGGAAGCAGCTCCGGGGTCCTCTTTACGGATTCCATCGCCTCATGGGCGAGGAAATCGAACATCTCGTCGAGATCCATCTTGCTCTTGTAGGCTGACTTGGCAGCGATTGCAGTCTCCTTGACAACCGTGAGGATGGTTCCCTCGACGGGACGCCTGACCGCCTGATATGCGATGTCTACGGCGTTGTTGAGACAAAGGTAGACAGACTTGGGATCGAGGGCATCGCACTCGAGGGCCTTCTCGGTGATACCGCGCAGGATCTGGCTCGTGATGACGCCCGAGTTGCCGCGCGCGCCCATGAGGGATCCCTGGCGCACTGCCTTGCAGACCTCCTCCTTGGTGGGCTTGTCGCCGAGCTTTCCGAGCTCCTTGAGAACGTTCTCCATGGTGAGTGAGACGTTGGTGCCGGTGTCGCCATCCGGAATCGGGAAGACGTTGAGCTTGTTGATCTCCTCCTGATGCTCGGAGACGGCCTGAGCTGCAGCGTAGATTGCCGGAATTATCTTTTTCGAATCGCTCATTTGCATTCCTTTATTATCGGCATCGGGTTGCAATCGTCGTCGGCAAGGCGCACTTGCCCCAAAGCTGCGGGCATTCGCGCCAGTAGCCTTGCGCTATTTCTTAACCCCTTGGATGTTGATCGAAATATCCTCGACTTGGATGTTCAAGAACTCGCTGATGTAGTACCTTACGGTGCCCGCGAGATTCTCCGCGACGACCGATAGGTTCGTGCCATATTGGACCACGATGTATAGCTCGAGGGAAACGGCGTCCCCGTCGCCCTTGACGATGATTCCCCTGCGGAGCTTGTGACGCGGAAGCACCTTTGCGAGGCTGTCCGTGAAGTTGGGAGCGGCCATTCCGGCTACACCGTAGCACTCCATTGCAGCGTACCCCGCCATATCCTGGATAACGCCCTCTTCGACGGTTACTGCACCGGGGATTGCAAAGCTGTCATTTAAGCTGACCATAGCACTCTCCTAAGTATCGGATTGCAAGCAGCTGCTTGAACCAACATTGTATTTTACCAAATTGAAATGTCGTTTAGCCCGTTTCTGGGTGCGTACGGACGTTTGTGCGGGGCAAATTCGCGCACAAAACGACTCGCCAAGCGGGAAAGTCACTTCCTGCGATGCTTGCGGCGGGAAGCGTACGCGCTCCCCTTGCGACTCTTCGCCTTGAGGCTGTCGAGAGCCTTGAGCTCATCCACTCCCTCGAACTGCGATTTCAGCTTGACGATCTGATCGCGCAGGCGCGCGGCGTTCTCGAAGTCCATGTTCGAGGAAGCCTGCATCATCGACTCCTCGAGCGAGGCGATGATCTTGAGGATCTCGCCCTCGGAGGCATCTCCGAAGTCGGACCTGATGCTCTTGGCAAGCTCTTCCTCCGAAGCGCCATCATCGCTGAGATACTGCATGATGTCGGAGACGGCCTTGCGAATCGTCTGCGGCT
>JAFWGD010000246.1 GCA_017515355.1 Coriobacteriales bacterium | reverse complement strand
CTCCACGGCGATGTCAACGCAACCATAGCCCCTCCCCACTAATTTGCGGCCCCACATAGCTTGCGAATGCGGGGCCGCAATTTGCTTTTGCTATTTCTTAGGTGCCGAATTTGCGATGAGTTCCGAGACCTCAGAATCGGACAAATCGTAGTTGTAGAACATCTTGTAGTAATCCTTGACGATATCGGAGATGCTGTCTGAGAAGCTATCCGGATAGCACAGACGCGCGAACCACTGGTAGCCGAGTATCTGATTGACGCCTGGAGGCGACGAGATCCAGTTGTACGGCTCGCCAGGCACGACATAGTAATTGCCATTGGAGATGGCGGTCAAAGTCTTCCAGGTAGCGTCATCGCCCACTTTATTGTAGATGCTGTCTGGCGCGAAGATGATCATCTCAGGATCCCATAGTGCAATTTGCTCGAAGCTGGTCTCATTACCCATACCCGATCCGCCGACCTTCTCTAGCACGGCGACATTATCTGCAATCGCATCGACCACAGAACCTTGGAACGAACCCTTCCCCATGACGTTCAAGCCTGCATCTCCAAGGAGGTAGAGCACTTTGACGCGATTGGATTCTGGAATGGTGGAGATGACGTCATCCGTTGCCTTGACAGCCTTCTTGCAATAATCCGCCAACTCCTTGGCGCGATCCTGATTGCCAAGCACCTCGCCGAGCTGCAGGAAGGCCTCGTCATAGGTGTTGTACGTTGCCTCGATATGGATGCACGGGATGCCGGTGGAGTCCTGAATGGCATCGAGATCTTCCACGATGGACTTCTTCGCCTCTCCGATATCGATGATGACTTGCGGGTCGGCATTGGCCACTGCCTCCTTGTTGAAGTCGCCTTTGCCACCATAGATCTGGCCAAGGATGGGAAGATTCGCATATTCGGATCCAACATACTTGATCTCTGCTGCGCTCAACTCGTTAGACAGGCCCACGAGCTTTTCGGGAGCCAGCGTCAGCATGGCCATCTGAGAAATCGGGCCAGTGACGGCTACGCGTTCGATGTTGGCAGGCAACTCAACCACGCGACCAGCAGAATCAGTGAACGAAACCGTTCCGCTGTCTGTGCCATCAGGACTCGATCCGCCAGTTGAGCCGCAACCGGCAAGACCCAATGCTAGCGCGCAGCACACCATTATGCATGCTGTAACGAACCATTTTCTTCCCCTGTGTCTCATCATGCCTCCTCAATCGCACTGATTCTATAGAGTCCAAATCATTCTGAGTTGGATATATTTATAATAATATTTATTCTTAATATTGTATAGTCTTATTACAGAATAATACTCCAGCGATTGGTGCAGGATCCTTCGGGAATAGGAAAGGCCGCTATCTGCAAAAGCACTGCGATTCACAGCACGAAAATGCGCCAACTCGACGGTTCACGTCGATGCCCAAATAGCTTCGACGTTGCTATATAATCGATGGAGTATTACAGCATCCAACCAAAGGAGTAACTATGCAATACGAGATCGTTGGCGGCTCTTTTCCCGTCGTGATTTGCCATCTTCAGAGGGGCGAGCAGATGAAGACCGAAAAGGGCTCGATGGTATGGATGGACCCATGCATGCAGATGGAAACCACATCGGGCGGAGGATTCGGAAAGATGGTGAGCAAGATGGTCTCTGGCGAGCGCCTGTTCCAGAACATCTACACTGCGCGCGATAACGGCAAGATCGCGTTCGGTTCGAGCTTCCCTGGCAAGATCCTCCCGCTCAAGCTCGAGGGCGGCAGGAGCTTCGTCGTGCAGAAGAGCGGCTTCTTGGCATCCGAGATGGGCGTCGAGCTCTCCGTGCACTTCAACAAGAAGCTCGGCGCCGGACTGTTCGGCGGCGAGGGATTCATCATGCAGCGCCTCTCGGGCAATGGAATCGTCTTCGTCGAGTGCGACGGCGACCTCGTTGAGTACGACCTGCAGCCCGGCCAGCAGATCATCGTCGACACCGGCAACGTCCTCGGCTTCTCCGAAACCGTCAAGATCGACATCCAGCAAGTCGCGGGCCTGAAGAACAAGCTCATCGGCGGCGAGGGCCTCTTCAACACGGTTCTCACCGGTCCCGGCAGGATCTGGCTGCAGACCATGCCGATTTCGGGCCTGGCCTCTACGATCTCGGCCTACATTCCCACTGGAAACTAACTGCTCAAACTTGCAGGGCAACGCACAGGGCGGCTCGGAGATTTCCAAGCCGCCCTGTTAATTTGCAGGCTGAGTTGAAAGCTGCTTCTTCCCTGTCTAGCTTTCAGGGTGGATGCTGTGCGCCCGCCACGAGGCCCGAGCATACTCGCGTTACGCGATGAGGCCGAAGTGCTTCAGGTCAGTCTAAACACATAGGGTGTACGAGATAGAATTCGACCCAGTGACCAAAACGTATTGGAGCGTGCTAAGGCTACAGAGTGCATGAGATAAAGTTCGACCCGAGAGCCGAAGTG
>JAFWGD010000245.1 GCA_017515355.1 Coriobacteriales bacterium | reverse complement strand
TGGTGAGACGCAGGAAGAACTCGGTCTGAACGCTCATGCTTTACCTGCCCCCCCTGCAAGCCCGACAACGCGATGATGACTGAGCTGTCCACAGGTTCATTTAAGATTAAGCGCTATGCGTTTGTTGGAATATCAGCTTTCAGGAATAGCAAGGCGAAGGGCATACCCCTAGCCCTCTTGCCCATCTGTCTTGATGAAGATCGGATGAGGGAACATCTGGCTAGGCAACACAAAATATCCGAAGTAACTGTTGCTAGCAGTCACATGGTAGACCATGAACTGGTAATGGAGCCCCGACCTCTCCACGAAGCTGTACGAAGCCGAGTACTCGCTCGAGTCATCGAGCCCCACCTTGTCTAGCTTCCATTCGAAATGCATGACATCGCCGAAGGCATCCTCCGCGCCCAGCGTTGCCGTGCCGTCCTTGTAGATATCGAGCTCCATCGTGGCATCGTTGCTATCCGGGTCGATCTGCGCGGGTCCTTCTTCGTAGTTCATCGCATAGATATCCCAATGGCCCACGATCACATCGGGCTTGAGCGCCCTACACCCGAAGTAACTGCCGATGCCGAATAGCGCGCACAGCAAAACCACCATAACCGCAATGACGATCGGCTTGCGTCTGCGCTTGCCTTTCGAACTCTCCTCGCGCACCACTTCGCGCACATTCTGGTTGATGTCGCCCTTGAGCTGCTCCATGGCGTTGAGCACCGCCGAGTTGAACGGCGAAACCGCGTCCTCGAGGTTCTCCACGTCGTGCAGAAGCAGCTCGTCGCTCTCGTAGCGCGCTTGCGGGTCGACCGCCAGCGTGTGCGAGAGAACCCGCTTCACCAGCTGTAGCGTGCGCGCATCGAGCTTGGAGAACGCAGATTGCGTGATGTCGCTCTGCTCGATCTGCCAGTGCGCCTGTGCGTGGATAACCTCGTTGGGAGTTGGCGCCCGCCCTACCAGCATCCAGAAGAGGATCGCGCCAATCGAATAGAAATCGCTGCGAATTCCGATGAGGTCGTTGCTCTCGAAATGCGTCTGCTCGTACGCTGCCCAGCTGCCCGAGCCAACGATCACATCCGCCATAGCAATCTCGTCGATTGCCGTCACCGTGTCGAAGTCGAAGAGCCGCACATCTCCGGTGAACGACGGAGTCTCGCCCGAGTTCACACTCTGCACAGCGATCACGTTGGAGGGCTTGAGGTCGAGATAGACGAAGCCCGACTGGTGAATCGCAGATATCACCTCACAGAGGCGCTTCAGCACCCTGACCTGCACCTCTACCGGCATGAACTCGATCGCGCGGTCGAGCGTCATGCCGTTTGACGCATCGCTGACGATGTACATCGTGCCATTCTTGGAGTATGCGCGGCTCGGCACCGAGACCTGCTCGCGTGCATAGCCCTGATAGAGAGCCGTGTGCCTTGCGAATGAGTCCTTGAAACGCTGCAGATATGCGTCGTAGATCTCTTGGGCGGTGCGCGGCGCGCCCGGCACTACGGAGAGCTCGTCTCCTTCGCGCCTGATGAACGGAGCAATATCCAGCGGATAGCATTCCTTGATGATCAGCCTGGCGGGCGCGGCATTCGCGCCATCGTAGTAGTCGCGCGAAACCCCCTGGTAAACCAGCCCGCTGCCTCCGTCGGCGCTCATCAGCCTGACATCTTCGCACGTGAAGGAACCGAAGACGATCTTGCCGCCTCCCTCGCCCTCTGCAGCTCCTTTGAGGGGAATACGTTTGATATCAGATTCCATATGCACCTTTCAAGCTCTCCCCATGCAACAAAGTATATATGCGGCCATTCCGATTCGCCACGTTCAGAGGTTGCCAGGCACTCGTTCTGGAACGTTCCAGCCCCTTTTGACGCACACTTAACCATGCCGCGCCGTCTTCCTCCCGCGCCGCGAACATTTTCCAGATATCAGCATAAATTGAACAAATTATCGCTACATTTGCATTAAACTGATTCGCAAAGCTGAAAATTGGAATACCGAGTTTGAGAGGCAGAGGCCGTATCGAACTATCGATCTCCCCTCTCAATGGTGAAGCACAATGAGCGGGGACTGCATGCCGAACGAACCGTATAACGACAACCTCCCGGTTGACCTCCGCTCCGCGCGACACCGCGTTGGAGACTACACCAAGCATCTGCTGAACGAATACAGTTCCTCAGAGCTGATGACTTCCGAGGAGGCGTTCAACAGCCTTGCAGCAGAGCACCTCCCCTTTGCCGAACGTCTGACGCGGTTCGTCTCCGGGCGACTCGGCATCCCGGATGATCCCAAGGACGTGAAGCGCGCTATTCGCGAAGCGAGCGATCGCAAGGGCCTCGGCATCTCGTCTGCACTGCTCAGCCAATGGTTCGCTCCCGACAAAGGCGAGATCCGCATCAGCACCTCGTGCATCTTCAAGCTCTGCCTCGCACTCGAGCTCACCCTCGACCAAGCGGTTGGCTTCGTCTACGACTGCCTCTACCAGAACTGGTTCAACTACCGCAACGCCGAGGAGCTCGTGTACATCTTCTTCATCGGCCTGCAGGACCTCTTCGGCAATGGCACCTACGAGGCTGCGCGCTCCGTCATCGAAGCGCTCGACAGCCGCAAGCAGGTTGCCAACCCCGCGCATATCCAGGATGTCACCGGCTACACCAAGCTGCTTGGCGCGGGCATCAAAGACCTTCTCGAATCTGGATTCACAAGCGCAGACGAGGCTCTCGATGCGCTCGACCACTACCTCGAGTCGAGCTGGCCGATCCTCACCGGCGTCCAGCGCTCGGCTCTTCGCACATATGACACCTACTTCAAAACTGGCGGCGTAGGACTTCGCCCTCTCACCGAGATGTACCGCGAAGTTACGGGCTTCGTCCTTCCAGAAACCAGCTACCTCGACATGACCGGCGTGGGCGCGGAGGTCAAGCGCAAGCGTCTGCTGTGGGGCGCGCTCAACCGCGACATGTGGGTGAAGGCCAATGGCTCCGACTGGGACATACTCAACAAGGAGGACATCAAACTCGAACACCACTCGGTCAAGCGCATGCTCACGCAGGGCATGTGCCGCGGAAACATCGTCGCGCTGCTATTCTTCCACTTCGCCCTAGAGAACAAGGGGCTCTTCACCAGCAAGGTATCGCACGGAATCCTTTTCCAGCGCTTCTACGAGAGCCTGAACATGACGCTCGTCGATGAGTGCGGAATGATGCCGCTGCACCCGCGCAAGCCCTTCGACCGGATCTTCATGCTGAGCATCGCAAACTCCAAGGGCGACCCGATCGTCTACCTCAACGAGCTGCTCGAGCGCTTCTACTCCTTGTAGAGCCGACGGCGCGGGTGGCACTATCAGCGGCTGCGCTCCTTGAGGGCGCGCTCGATGTCTCGCTGCGAATCTCGCTTGGCCATCGCGTCGCGCTTGTCGTAGGCCTTGCGGCCGCGGGCCAACGCGATTTCGACCTTCACCAGCCCGTTGGCCGCGAAGTAGATGCGGATGGGAACGAGGGCCATCCCCTTCTCCTTCGTCTTCTCGAGGAGATAGCGGATCTGCTTCTTGTGCAGCAGGAGCTTGCGATTCCTGTCTGGATCGACGTTGGAATAGCTCCCGTTGCTGTAGGGCGAGATGTGCACGCCTACGAGCCAGCACTCGTTCTTGCGGATGATGGCGAAGCAGTCCACGAGCTGGCAGTTGTTCTCCCGCAAGCTCTTGACCTCGGTTCCGGACAGCGCGATGCCAGCCTCAAAGCTCTCCACGATCTCGTAATCGTGCAGCGCCTTGCGGTTCTTCGCAATCGTCTTGGTGCCGTCGTCGACCTTCTGCTTTGCCATTCTTCCCTCTCTAAGCCAACAGGTTGCAAGGGTTCGAAATCTTACAACCTGTCGAGCGAATTGTCCATAGCAGACCTAAGGCGAGCGGAGGGGTTGGCACGCGGTTCGGCATCCCCCTCCCCTGATGTCGAATCTAGATATCGACCCTCGGCGTGAAATCGGTGCTCTCGTCGATGTCGAGAATCACCTGCGTGAGGATCTTGACCGCATCGTCGATGTCGCTTTCCGCAGCCGTCTCGCAGGGCGTGTGCAGATAGCGCAGCGGCACGGAGACGAGCCCCGTGACCTTGCCCGAGCGCGAGAGCTGGATGTTGTTCGCATCGGTGCCGGTGCCGCGCGGGGCGGCCATGATCTGATACTTGGCGCCTGCCTTCTCCGCCGCGGCGATCATCATCTCGAAGAGCACCGGGTTGATGTTGGGGCCACGCGAGACCAGCGGGCCTTCGCCGAGCTTGAAGAGCCCCTTCTTGGTAACGTCGACGCCAGGGTGGTCGGTTGCGGTGCCGGTATCAACGGCGATGCCGACATCGGGATCGACACCAAACGTCGCGGTCATCGCGCCGCGCAGGCCGATCTCCTCCTGGACGGTCCCCACTACGGTGAGGTCTCCGCCGATGCCGCCGGCAGCCTTGACCTCCTCCATGACCTTGATGCAGATGAAGATGCCCGCCTTGTCATCGAGTGCGCGCGAGGTGATCATGCCGTTGCCGAAACGAGTAAGGCCGGCATCGATGACGATCGGATCGCCGATGCGCACATGCCTCTTGGCCTCCTCGGCATCCATTCCCATGTCGACGAAGAGCTTGTTCACCTCGACGAGCTTCTTGCGCTCCTCGGGGTCCATCAGATGGACCGACTTGCTCGAGATGACCGCGTCGTATGCGCCGTCCTTGCAGTAGACCTTGACGCGCTGACCGGGCAAGACGGTGGTGTCGATGCCGCCGATCGCGTCGAAGTAGACGAAACCCTTGTCGTCGATGTACTTGACCTGCAGGCCGATCTCGTCGATGTGGCCGGTTAGCAGAATCGAGGGGCCGTTGCCATTTCCCTTGAGCGTCGCGTGGACCGAGCCCATCGCATCGGTCTTGACCTCGTCGGCCGTCTGCTCCATGCGCTCGCGCACAATCTGCGCCGCAGGTGCCTCATAGCCCGAGGGCGAGGGCGCATCGATGAGCTTCGAGAGGAACTGGATATCCTTGTCAATCATGTTGATCACTCCGTCCAATTGCTATTCGCGGATAGTCTGACTATAGCGCGTTTGGCCCTCTCCGACAAAGCCGTTGCGTTGTTCGGTTGGGTTGCCGCGCGCATAGCATCAACAGGGTTGGAAAATATTGCGCGCAATAGTGCGCGCGGGCAGTAAATCGTCAGGGCTTTGACATTATAATGGTTGCATATGGAACGATATTTCGCGGAAGGAGAGCCCTATGAACAACACGCTCGAAGGAATCCGAGTAGTGGAGCTGAGCACCTTTATCGCAGTGCCGGCATGCGCGCGTTTCTTCGCCGATCTGGGAGCCGAGGTCATCAAGATCGAGGCCGCCGGCGGTGACGCGGTTCGCTGGAACGGCACGAGCGAGGGTCGAGTCGACGACCCCTATGAGAACACCACCTTCGACCTCGAGAATGCCAACAAGAAGGGCATCGTCCTCAACCTCAAGACCCCAGAGGGCAAGGAGGCCCTCTTCCGCATGCTGGAGAAGGCCGACATCTTCCTCACCAACTGGCGCCCCCAGGCGTTGGCCAAGCAAGGGCTCACCTACGAGGCCCTGCATGAGCGCTTCCCCGCGCTGGTCTACGGCACCCTCACCGGCTACGGCGACAAGGGCCCAGACAAGGACCTGCCCGGCTACGACTTCACCGCCTACTGGGCGCGAGGCGGCGTGATCGACTCGCTGCGCCAGAAGGACGAGTGGCCGATGAACCTCGTCCCCGGCATGGGCGACCATCAGGCTGGCATGTGCCTGACCGCCGGCGTCATGGCGGCTCTCTTCGATGCGAAGCGCACCGGCGTGGGCAAGCGCGTCAGCGCGAGCCTGTTCCACACCTCCGTCTGGGTCCAGTCGATCATGATCCAGGCCGCGCAGTACACCGAGCTGGGCCAGAAGTACCCGATCTCCCATCGCACCGGCGACAACCCCTTCAACTGCGCATATCGCACGAAGGACGGGCGCTTCATGCAGATCTCGATGCCTCCGTTCGACTTCTTCTACCCGAAGTTCATGCCGCTGATCGGCCGCGAGGACCTGGTGGGCAACGAGCGCTACACCATCGACAACATCACCAAGAACAAGCTCCATGCGGAGTTCATCGATATCGTCTCCGAGGCCTTCGAGAAAAAGACCGTCGCGGAATGGGATGAGATACTCACCGCCAATGACATCCCGCACTCCGTAGCCCAGACCTGGGAAGAGTTTCTGGAAGACCCGCAGGCTTGGGCCAACGACATCTTCTACGAGATGGACTATCCCAACGCCAAGCGCGCCCTGGTGCGCCAGCCGGTCTTCGTCGGCGAGGACCTGCCGAACTACGACCTGGCCCCGCTGCTGGGCGAGCACAGCGAGGAGATCCTCCGCGAGCTCGGCTACTCCGACGAGGAGCTCGAGAAGATGCACGAGGCCGGCGTCTACGCAACATGGGATGACCTGAAGGCAAAGCATAATGGCTGATCTTCTCACCCTGGGCATGGATGTGGGATCCACCACGTCCAAATGCCTGATCCTGCGCAACGGCGAGGAGGTCCTCGCCTCTGCCCTCGTCCCCGCCGGGACGGGCACCAGCGGCCCCTCTCGGGCGCTGGAGGAGGCCTTGGCCAGTGCCGGGCTTGCGCGGGAGGATGTCGCGGTGCTCACCGCCACCGGTTACGGGCGCAGCACCTTCCCCGGCGCCGACTACGTGGTCAGCGAGCTGAGCTGCCACGCGCTGGGAGCGCACGCGCTGTGCGAGGAGGCGCGCACCGTAATCGACATCGGCGGCCAGGATGCCAAGGCGCTGCGAATCGGGCCTGACGGAAAGCTGGAGAGCTTTCTGATGAACGACAAATGCGCCGCTGGAACGGGACGTTTCCTGGAAGTCATGGCCAGAGTGCTGGAGAAGGACGTCTCCGACCTTGCGGAGATGGACGAGCAGGCCGAGGGCATCGTGCCAATCAGCTCGACCTGCACCGTATTCGCCGAGAGCGAGGTCATATCCCAGCTGGCCAAGGGCGTCGACCTCTGCAGCCTGGTGAAGGGAATCCACGCCAGCGTCGCCGTGCGCACGGCCGCCCTGGCCAGGCGTCTCGGGGTCGTGCCCCCCATCGCGATGACCGGAGGAGTCGCGCGAAACGCCGGAGTGGTGCACGCGTTGGAAAGCGAGCTGGGAACGTCGATACGGGTCTCCCCCCTGGCGCAGATGGCCGGAGCTCTGGGAGCTGCGATCTATGGATATCGGAAAGGGAGTGAGAGCGCATGAGCGCCGAGGAGGCAAAGAGCGCCATGATAGTCTTGCGCGAGCTGCAGGACAAGATCGCCCAAGATGCCTGGGACGCCAAGAACCGCGGGGAGAAGGCGGGCTGGTGCGCGTCGAACTTCCCGCAGGAGATCACCACCGCCATGGGCATTCCAGTTGTCTACCCCGAGAACATGGGCGCCGCTGTGGGAGCCAAGGGCGGCGGCCAGAGAATGTGCGAGCACGCGGAAGGGCTGGGCTACAGTTCCGATCTCTGCTCCTATGCGCGCATCAACCTGGCATACTCCGACCTCAAGGAGTGCCAAGAGCTCGAAATTCCCTTTCCAGATTTCCTGCTGTGCTGCAACAACATCTGCAACTGCATGATCAAGTGGTATGAGAACATCGCGCTCGAGCTGGACATCCCGCTGATACTCATAGACATCCCGCACCTCGAGGGCGAGAGCTGCGACGAGGACCGCGTGAGGTACATACGCGCGCAGTTCGACGACTGCATCCGGCAGCTGGAGGAGATCACCGGCAAGAAGATGGACTACGACCGCCTGCGCGAGGTCATGGAGATCTCGCAGCGCTCCAGCCAAGCGTGGCTGCGGGCCGTCGGGACGATGGAGAACACGCCGAGCCCCTTCAGCGGCTTCGACATCTTCAACAACATGGCCGTAGCCTGCGTTGGGCGCGGAACCGTGGAAGCCGCCGAGGCCTTCGAGCAGCTGGCGGACGAATACGAGGCGCTGGCAGCTGAGGGAAAGAGCAGCTTCAAGGGCGAGGAGAAGTACCGGATCCTCTTCGAGGGAATCGCCTGCTGGGCCAATCTCCGCACCACCTACAAGGGCCTTCAGAGCCGTGGGATCAACCTCACCGCCACGATCTACGGCCCAGCATTCAGCTTCCTATACCAGAACCTCGACGAGCTCATGGCCGCCTACGCCATGGTGCCCAACTGCAATTGCTTCGAGCGCGAATTGGAGCTGCGCGTGCACGACGGCCTGAAGAACAAAGTCGACGGCGCGATATTCCACATGAACCGCAGCTGCAAGAAGTGGAGCGGCAACCTCTACGAGATGGAGAGGCAGTTCCGCGAGATCACCGGGGTGCCCACGATGGTCTTCGACGGCGACCAGTCCGACCCGCGCTGCTTCTCCGAAGCGCAGTACATCACCAGGGTCGAAGCGCTGACCGAGATCATGGAATCCGGGAAGGAGGCGACCCGTCGATGAGCGATGTGAAGAGAATGCTCGCCGAGCTGCAGGGCATCTGCAACAACCCGAAGGCTCAGCTGGACGCAGCGCTTGAACGCGAGCAGAAGGTCGTGGGAGTGCTCCCCTACTTCTGCCCCGAGGAACTCGTCTACGCCGCAGGGATGCTGCCATTCGGACTCTGGGGCGCGGAGATGCAGACCTCTCTTTCCGGGCGCTACTACCCCGCATTCACCTGCTCCCTGCTGCACACCGCGCTGGAGCTGGGCCTGCAGGGCAAGCTCGATGGCCTCAGCGCCATCATGGTTCCCATGTGCTGCGATTCGCTCAAGTGCTTCGGCCCCAACTGGAAGTACGGAGTTGGGAGCGTACCCGTGATCGACGTGGCCTGGGCGCAGAATCGCAAGATCCCCGCTGGCGAGGAGTTCACCCGCGCACGCTTCCGCGCGGTGCTGGCCAAGCTGGAGGAAGTCGCCGGCAAGCCCGTCTCCGACGAGGAGATAGCTGCAGCCGTTGCCATCTACAACGCCAACCGCGCCGCGTTGCGGGCTTTCAGCGCCGCGGCGGCTGCGCATCCCGATGAGGTCAGCCCACTGGAGCGTTGCGAAGCCATCAAGGCCGGCTACTTCATGGACCGCGCGGAGCATACGGCCAAGCTGCAGGCCCTGACCGAGGCCTTGAACGCGCTGCCAAAGGGTTCCGGAAAGCCGCTGAGGCTGATCACCACCGGAATCCTCGCAGACTCCCCTGCCCTCTTGGGCATCTTGGAGGAGCAGGGCATCGCCATCGTCGACGACCAGGTGGCCCAGGAATCCGGCTTCTTCCGCACCGACGTCCCTGCAACTGCCGACCCCGTGGCCGGCATGTCCCAGCGGCTGGCGATGCTGGAGGGGTGCTCCATCCTCTTCGATCCCGAGAAGGAGCGCGGACGCGAGCTGGTGCGCTTGGCGCAAGGCGCTGACGCAGATGGAGTGCTGTGGATAATGGCGAAGTTCTGCGACCCGGAGGAGTTCGACTACGTTCCCGTGAAGAGGATGCTCGACAAGGCTGGCATCCCGCTGCTTGCAGTGGAATACGATCAGCAGGCGGGCAGCTTCGAGCAGGCACGCAGCGCTATCGAAGCCTTCGCCGAGATGCTTCGCGGATAGCGCGCTAAGCCAGCGCATAATTAATGGCAGAGGGCTGGATCCTTGGACCCAGCCCTCTTTCGTTTCAGATTTCCAAAAGCCCTACTCGGCGTCCTTGCCCGTCTTCTTGTTGCGGAACATGAGCATTATCACGATGCAGCCGATGACGAGATCGATCGCCGAGCCGATGTACATGCCCGCGAAGCCGATGTAATCGATGGCGTAGCCCCAGAGGACGTTGCCGAAAGCAACGCCGAGGTCGCAGCCGATGTAGAACGTCGCGCTAGCTGCTCCGCGCCTCTCGGCAGGCGCACGCCTGAGAGCCTCGGACACCATGCACGGCTGCGGCATCGCACACGCCAATCCGTAGAAGACGCCTGCGGTGATCAGGCCAACCGTGTTCGGAATGATGATCGGAAGCAGTACGCCGATGACTCCCAGGAGAAACGACGGAATCATCAGCGTGGTGAACTTGTAGCGGTCGATCAGCTTGGCGCTCGAGAAGCGGATGACGATCATGATGCCGGCCGCCACTATGAAGAACGCGCTGATTCCTCCGATTCCATTGAGCTCCGTATAGAGCGCGGTGTAGCTCATGAAGACCGTGATCGCGCTGGAATGGAAGAGGGCGATCAGCATCAGCGGCAGCGCCTTGACCTCGATGTAGCTGAAGAAGAAGCGTGTGAAC